>CAZVUF010000240.1:0-4069 GCA_964629355.1 uncultured Pirellulales bacterium
TTTGAGACATTACCATTGGCTTAACCAAAAATTGTTTTGCCATTGTGTTTTGTTAATAATTCATCCATTTCAGTATTTGCGTGATTCGGTTCCGGCCTATGTGCTTGGTCCCAGAAATGAATTATACCAGCAGCGGTTCTGCCGAGCACCGGAATCCAGCCGGGGCGTTTTGGTTTTGACGGCTCCGTTTCAGCAATATAAAACTGGTTTTCAATTCCCTTTTTCTCACATAATAATTCGATGAAAGCCAGCACCGCCTCGGTCATCTCTGGATTGTTTGTAAAAAGGTCATTTAACTTCCGCATAGGCCCTAAATTTTCCCCAAATGCGAAATTTTTTCCGGCACTTTGGCCTGTCAACAGCCATTGCAAGTCTGTTCCTGTTACCTCGCACATCTTAAGCAGAATCTCAATGGGTGGTACTCTGTTATCTTCATAATAGCTGTAAGTGGAAGGACTTATGCCCAGAGCCCGGGCAAATTTACTTTTGCCTCTTTCGCCTGCATATTGTCTGCGAAGAAAGCTAACACGTTCTATCATCGCTTTTGCGTTTAATATTTGCATTTATCTTACCTTTATGCGAAAATACGATTTGACATTTGTTGCAAAGGCGTTGATATTTAACAAAAATTCTATATATTAGTGTGAATTGTAGATGCTCATATAGAGTTTTGTCAATAAAGAAAGGGCAAAAGTGGCAAAAACCAAAAGAAAAAGAGTAGGAAAAGAGATTTCACTAAAGAAGGCTTGTCAGAGCCGGTCAAAAGCAGCCGAATATGTCAGAAACCTCTTGGAATTGCATAAACTGCAAGGAATCCTACTGAATCGGCTCGATAAGGAGGTATAAGAAAACCACAGTACGCCGAAAGAGGTAGAGATATGTATGCATTAGGATGATTCAAACAAACTGACATTAGATATACCTAACTGTTGTCAAGCCAGAGTGATAAATGCTTTCGAAATATGCAATATACTTTTTGTATAACATGAGAATATTAGCGCTTTTAAGAGCGTAAGATAGTGCAATGGGTAACTAATATAGTTATATCATAGCAGTGTTTAATGTTTTTCGTATGTCGGATTTGGAGTCAGTTTGCTCGCCGGGCCTAAAAGGCAAGGGATTAACAAACCGAATCGCAACGCGATGCGAAAATCTGTTTAAGTCGTCGATTCTGCAGATTTGGCCTGAGCGAATGAAATCTTCCATATTAAAAGAGCCCTCTGGTCCGTAGCGGGGAACACTAAAACGAGCGGTTACTTGTTGGCCGGGATAAGGACATCTACCGTCGACGTAGCAGGTAAAAGCAGCGCCTGTACTGGAAATATCAACCATTTGGCCCTGCGTAAGCTCTCCATTAAAGTTCTCAGCGAACCAGATAGGCCAATGATAACGCAGTCTTTGTTCGGTTCTTCGCTCATTTTTTGTGTTCATCTTTAACACCTCAGCCCCCATGTTTTTTCCTCTTGTCACGGCAGTTTTCAAATCGACAAATTGTCAGACCGACTTTACGAAGTGCTGCACAAAAAGTGATTTTCTTTAGACTAAAACAACTGACCTCGTTGTATTATAGGTGACAAACGTTTGTCCCAGGATATACCGTGTGGGTTGTAGATGATAGAAGATAAGCTGCTTATCTGGAAATTCAAACGCGGCAGTAACACCGCTCTCTGCCGTATCTATGAAAAGTATAAAGATAATCTACTAAGACTTGCATTAGCTTTATTGAACGATTCGACTGCCGCTGAGGATGTTGTTCACGATTGCTTTTTATCTTTTGCTCGGTCTTCTCAGCGTCTCAAGGTAAATGGCAATTTGAAAAGCTATCTAACTACTTCTGTTGCAAATCGTGCACGGAACTGGAATATGGCCAGGCACCGGCATCAAACAACCGGTCTGGATAAAGCTGAGCCAATTATTTCGAGCTACAAAGGACCGGAACAGTGGATTATTGAAAACGAGCAAACAAATCAACTTAATAATGCTCTTTCCCAGCTTTCGTATGAGCAGCGAGAGGTAGTAAGTTTACACCTGCAGGGCGAAATAAAATTTCGGGAAATTGCCGAATTGCAGGGCGTTTCAATTAACACGGTCCAGAGCAGATACCACTATGGACTGGATAAGTTACGGTCAATTTTAGATAGTGAGGCCGAGTTATGAGACCGACAGAAAATATAGAGAAGTTGATTAAGAATACTAATATTGAAACTAATGCCACAACAGATAAAGCGGTTCTTGGAGATATCGTCAAGGCATTCGAAGAATCAAAGAAGCTTGCCCCGAGCGAAGTCGAGGGGAAAGAATCTGCGATTACTCAGCCGAATATCTGGAGAATAATTATGAAGAGTAAAATTGTAAAATTAACTGCTGCGGTTGTGGTATTTGTTATTGGATTATTCTTTTTAATTGGTGATGGCCAACAGACGCTTTATGCACAGATCTTAAAAGCTTTAGAACAGGTTCGTACCTTACATGCGGTTATAAAAGAATATCGAGATGGCCAATGGTTCAAGGACCATGAGATATGGTACGACCGAGAAGCAGGGATAATGGAACAAAAGCGTTACGAAAGCCGAACAGACGTGCGAATTGATAACGGAAAATATGAATTGCGATATGCTGTTGGTGAAGAACTTGTGATGAAGCTAAACAGTTACGAAGACAAAGACGAACTTGCCCGTACTCTTGCCGAGTGGTTTAGGTACAATCCCAATAGAGTTCCTTCCGGTGATTTAGTAATCGATGATATCCCGTGTATGATGTATGTTATCTCTACTAATGAAGTAAATAAAATATCTATATGGGTTGATGATAAAAGCCGCGTTCGTAAAATGGAACAAATCAATGAACTTCAAAATAAGAAAATTAGAACGGTGGGTATTATAGAATATGATATAGTAATTGATCGGACCCTTTTTGTTCCTGATTTTGGTCCTGATACGCAATTCATAAATCCGCGCGAGTGGATCGAGAGGCAATATCCCTTAGAAACAGCAATATTTACAAGGGAAAGTTTGGGTTTTGTATTTTCCGTACATGAGGTAAAAGTTTGTGAGAACAATATAAAATTTATTGTTTGCTCCACTCGTCTCACCGCCAAGACACGAAGGGAAATAAGCAATGGCCATCCTTGGACATATTATGGCCATTCAAGTTTGTTCGATAATTATCAGAGTGAGTCTTATTATGACCATCCAATGCTTCTGGCTCGTTTGAGCCATGACGGAATGCAAGTTGAATGGTATCTTCTTATTCCGATAGGAAATCAAGCAAATAAAGTGGTTGATTGTAACGTCGATGTTGTTATCAATACTGCAAATCAACTGGAACAAAAGTGTAAAGAAGAAGGACTGCCGATAACAGAGAAATTTAATTTGAATATAAAGAAACAACAGTTTGAGGAAGACAAGACATCAATTAGCGAAATCTCAAGTAAAATTTACTCTATTGGAAAGAAACTTAGCCCTATAGTTCACTCTTTTCTGTTGACAGAGGTTGTGCAAATAAATGCAGCAGGCGCGCAAACACAGGCCTGGCGTAAGCCTGCAATTGAAATATCAGAGGAAGATTATCTAAAAAATGTAGAAAAACGAGTTCATGAAAGTATTGGAAAAAATCAATAAGAAAAGCATCTTTTATCAAAGTACCCTTATTAAACTCGAACTCCGCCGGGCTGATTTGGCTCAGCCTTTTTTATTTCGGAATATAAGAATTTCTATAGAGAATTAGGTGCGCTTGATGTGTTTCTTCCATCTATAATGGTGAAAGCAATGGCAAAATAATTGAAAAAGTCAAATTTTATTACCGCCTGGATATCCTTTAATATTTAACCTGTGGTTTTATTTAGGGTTTCACTCACCTGTATTTGTTAGTACATCGCCTGGTTGAGTGTGTTGGCCATTAACGAAATCCGTAAAGTTCATAAGCCGTGAACCATCCGGCCTGATCTTTGTGACCTTCAGGCTGTTCTTCCCGCAGATTATATTCAGGTTTTCATCCAGTGTCCCCGGCGGTAAACCAGACGGATTTGAAGTTTTAACGATATCGGCCATTGCTATAGTTACCCTCAGAG
>CAZVUF010000241.1:0-4065 GCA_964629355.1 uncultured Pirellulales bacterium
GGGTCGATGAGATCAGTAATACCGACCCCGATAAGACGCGCAGAGGTGATGTCTGGAGTTTTACTACAGGCAATTTCCTTGTTATAGAGGACTTTGAAGACTATAACGACATAAGCAACAGGATATACGATACGTGGGGGGACTACTATGTTAATAATACCGGCATGACTGTGGGGCACCTTGAACCGCCATTTGCCGAAAGGCAGATAGTTCATAGCGATTATCAGTCCATGTATATGCGTTACGACAACGATGGTACTGTGAACGAGGGCACCGACTATGAGCAAAGCGGAACGCTCGCTTATTCTGAAGCCGAACGCCAGTGGCAGAATACTCAGGATTGGACAAGGGAAGGTTTTGGGTCCTTAAGTCTGTGGTTCAGAGGCGTATCTGCATCTGTCGGCAGCTTCAGGGTTGCTGGGCCGATTTATATGATGACCGCCGCCGGTTCGGATATATGGGGTACATCCGACCAGTTCCACTTTGCCTATAAGCAGTTCTCCGGCGTTGGGAGCATAACAGCAAAAGTGGTCAGTGTCGCTAACACCGACCCATGGGCCAAGGCGGGCGTGATGATGCGGGAGTCGTTGGATGCAGACGCTAAACACATTATGGTGGTTGTAAGCCCCGACAGTGGAGTTTCCTTGCAGGACCGTCCTACCGCAGGTGGCGGCAGCGAGGAAGTTACAGTCGCCGGGGTCACAGCTCCACAATGGGTGAGGTTGACCCGCAGCGGCAATACATTTACAGGTGAGTATTCAGCCGATGGAAATAACTGGGATTTGGTGGGTTCAGTGACGATGCCTATGTCTACAGAGGTCTATATAGGCTTCTGCCTGACCAGTCACAATGCTTCTGCAAGGGGCACAGCCAATTTCTCTAATGTTGATATTAGCGGCACTGTTACAGGCGATTGGCAGTCTCAGGATATCGGCATAGAAAGTAACATTGCAGAGCCGATGTATATAGTTCTGCAGGATAGCGCGAGCAATAGTGCGACCGTACAACATCCTACTCCGGCAGCGACAACCATTAATACCTGGACAGAGTGGAATATTCCGCTGACGGACTTTACCGGCGTGAATCTGCAGAGCATCACAAAGATGTCCATCGGCGTCGGCGACCGAGAAACCAAGGGTGCAGGTACGTTGTATATTGATGATATAAGGCTGTATTAGCTCGATTGAATTGCCGAGTTTCGATTTCCGAATGACGATTGAAAAATCGCAAATCGAAAATCAACCGAAATCCCGACATTGTCGGGACAAACAGGTTATTTCAGGGCCTATACTGCTCGTCCGCCTCGGAGAACTGTAGCGGAATTGAATCAGTATAGGCCCTGTTTGTTTTAGCACCCCGTCCTCCGTAAGGAGTCCCTAGGACTGAGCCGGGCCTAAGGATATACACCCCTATTTTTGTAGTAAAGTTGTGTTGACACAGCCCTGCTGATTCATACAATAGGGCAAAATTTTTTCGTTTGAGAGACCTGTTAATATGGACGCATTAGTACTGGAGAATGTGGGCAAGTCTTTTGGTGATGTCCGAGCGGTGGACGAGCTAAGCGTGCAGGTGCCGGCCGGAAGCGTCTATGGCTTTTTAGGGCCGAACGGGGCTGGCAAGACCACCACCATCCGGATGATTATGAACATCATCCGGCCGGACAAAGGCCTCATAAAAATATTTGACGATGGAGCAACAACTCAAAACAAAGCTCGGATTGGTTATATGCCGGAAGAACGCGGCCTTTATCGAAAGATGAAGGTAGGCAAAGTGTTAGCCTTCTTCGGCGCAATCAAGGGCCTGTCAGCAAGTGAGCTAAACTTCCGTGTGCCGCAGTGGCTTCAGCAGGTTGACCTGACCGATTGGACAAACAAAAAGGTGGAGGAGCTTTCACGAGGAATGCATCAGAAACTGCAGTTTGCTGTTACGGCGATTAACAACCCCGACCTGATGATTCTTGATGAGCCATTCTCTGGCCTTGATCCCGTGAACCAGGATTTGCTTAAAGATATAATCTGCCGAATGCGGGACGAGGGCAAGACCATCCTTTTCTCCACGCACGTTATGCACGAAGCAGAGCGTCTTTGCGATTTCATTCTTCTGATAAACAAAGGAAAGGCGGTCTTGGACGGCAGACTGGATGATATTCGCTCCCGTTATAAATCCGGCGCGGTCTCCGTCGAGCTTGAGGGGGACACGAGCTTCATCAGGGCACTGCCTATGGTAAAGACAGCAGAGACTCAAGGTCGGCGTATCGAGATAACCCTTACACAAAAGGCAGACACCCAGGACCTGCTCAAGGCTTTAGTGGGCCGGGCAAGGGTAAAAGCCTTCGAGGTGAAAATCCCCTCATTGCATGAAATCTTTGTTCGCCTTGTAGGAAAAGAAGATGCGTAGGATTCTTAAGATTGCCCAGCGAGAATATATTGAAACCGTCCGGACGAAGACGTTTATCTTAAGCATCCTGATGACGCCGGCTATCATTGGATTGGTCATATTCATCAATAGTCGGATGCAGCGCCATATGACCGGTCCCCGTCCTCCCAGGACTGTTATTATAGCCGACCTGACGAAGGAGCTAACAGATAAGATTAAGGCTTCGTTTGAGCAGTATAATACATCAAATCCACAGCGTCAGGTTCTTTTGCAGACGCTCGGTACCGACACAGGATCGGATGAATCGGCTAAAACAAAAGTTCGTAATGGCCAATTAAATGCTTATTTTGTGCTGGATAAAGACAGCATTGAAGGAAACGGCAAGATACACTCTTTTGTCCGGGGTACAAATATGGAGGAGCTTGACCTGGTTTCAACCGTCGAGAATCTGCTCAATAATGCCGTCGTTAATCGGCGTTGTGAGCTGAAGAATGTATCGCCGGAGCTGCTTGCCGAGCTTCGCCGGAAAGTGCAGTGCGAGCGGGTGGACATCGGCTCGGCTTCGAAGCAGAAACGCTTAAATGAGGGTGAGCAATTTACTAAGATGATGGTGCCTTTCTTCTTTATGTTCCTGATATTCATGGGCGTATTCGGCATGGGCCAGCACATGCTCACCAGTGTCATCGAGGAGAAAAGCTCACGCGTAATTGAGGTGCTGCTGTCAGCGATAAGTCCGTTTGAGCTGATGGCAGGCAAGATTATAGGCCTAGCCGGCATTAGTTTAACCGTGATAGCTTTGTGGGCTTCGGCTGCGATTGGCTCCGCTTATTACGGAGCTGCGTATTGGTGGCACGTGAAGATAGAATTCCCAGTTGAAATTTTTCCATATTTCATAATTTTTTACGTTCTTGGCTTTCTAATGTTTAGCTCGATCCTGGCAGGGGTCGGCTCGGTCTGCAATACAATTAAAGAGGCCCAAAGCCTTATGATGCCGATTAACTTTTTGTTCATTTTGCCGATGATGATTTGGTTCAACCTTGTTCAGCATCCGAATGGGCCATTAGCCAGAGGTCTATCATTTTTGCCGCCGTTGACGCCAATGATAATGATACTTCGGCTGGGTTCCGATCCGAAGCCGTCATTTCTTGAAGTTCTCGCTTCGATTGCTTTGTTGGCGGTGTTCGTGCTGGCTACGGTTTGGATAGCAGCGAAGGTTTTTAGAACCGGCGTCCTGATGTACGGCAAACGCCCAGGTTTGCGGGAAGTTCTGCGCTGGCTAAAGTCCGCATAGGCGGATTAAAACCAACCTTCTTGTCCACCGTTTTTTGGGCGGGGTTGCATTTCAAGATGTAATCTGGTATAAATTTCCTCCGGTGTATAATTAGTGTCCGTCAGTATATAGTCAGTGTTCGTCAGCGCTATGGAAACAGTAGAATTAAAAACAGCCGTTTCGCAGCTTATGGCCCGGGTTGAAGAAATCCGGGACTGGCTTTGACTTGCCTAACAAGAAATCCCAATTGCAAAAGCTCGAAGAGAAAATGGCTAAAGCGGGGTTCTGGGATAATCCCGAGACGGCTCAATTGGTGGTCTCTCAGCTCAGCGCGCTTAAATCGGTTGTTGAACCGGTGGAAGAGTTGCAGCGAGAAGTCAAAGACCTGCAGGAGCTGTATGAATTAGCCACTGAGTCGG
>CAZVUF010000242.1:0-4052 GCA_964629355.1 uncultured Pirellulales bacterium
CGACATTTATCAAATCATTGGGCTTAATAAAGAAGTCGGGCTGTTCGCCGCTGGCAATCTTATCCAAGTCCACCATTACTATTTCTTCCTTGTTTTCGCCGATCCTTCTTATCACTTCGCAGCGTTTCGGCCATGACAAAGGTCCGAGGCCGCCTGCTGCAGCTATAGCCATTTTGAGAGTCATCGGTCGGCCTGTGATATTAATATATCCATTTTGGTTAACGTTTCCCATTATAGCGAACTCACCAATGATATCAACTGGCACATGGATGGTATCGCCCGGCTTTATCACGATATTATACCGAGGGTCCCCTGCGAGCAACTTGGCAACGTGAATTTTTATAACTCGTGTTTGCAATGCTTCTTCCCATTCAAGTTCTTCCGGCAGTTTCTGCTCAAGCGCAACCGGTTTTTCAGGCTCGAATTTGACGGTAGGCTCTGTTGGCTTCTGCAGTTCAGAAGTAATCGGAATCCATTTGCCGTCCTTAAATATCCAATCGACACGCTCTCCAGCTTTTTGCTCTTCGATTACCGGCTCTTTGGATTCAGGTGGACCGACCTGAATTGGAACCCACTTGCCGTCGCGGAAAATCCACTCGATACGACTTCTGCCTTCGTTCCTACCCGTCAGCTCAGATGCCATCTTTTGATTGCTCAACATCTGAGATGATTCTGTAAGGTCTCTGTCACTTGCTCCCTCAGTAAAACCTATGGTTATTTTTTTGCTCTCAGGCCACCTATTTTGAGCTGAAGGCGTTATCATCTCCAGCATTTCACGTTCCAATTTAAGCTGCGGCTCCACCTGCTTTGGTTCGATGATCTTCATCTCTGGAATCTCTCGTTTGGAAGTTTTCGGCTTAGAACCTACCGGCCCAAAAATCTGCAGTTCCGGAAGTTTTGTCTTAGTAGTCCCTATCCCAACCGGCACATTTATATCCTGCTGCTCCTCGATAGAACGTGAAACGTAAATATAGCTTACATTAAATTGCCTTACTCCACCTGCACTGGCAAGTGCATCGGCTAACCTAAAATCGTACCGGGGAATAACATACCTGTTTGGAGCTGATACACCCTCACCCAATATTGAAAAGGTACGCTGCTGTGAATTGACTAAAGATACGGATATTGATGGCTCTTTCAAAATACCCGGCGAAACGATCCGTTTTACCTCGTCTTCAAGCTGTGTTTCCGTAAGACCGGCTGCCTGGATAAGACCGACATTAGGTATGGATATCTTGCCGGTCTCAGTAACAACATAATCATTTACAACCTGAATCCCCTCCTGATACAACTCATAAATCGATACTCTGATGATATCACCGGACCTGAATACGTAATCAGTCGGCACTGCGATGATGTCACTTGGTCTTGGCTCTTCAGTCTTTTCCCATGCTACCGGCGCCTCTTCTGCTACACCTAACGAGTCCAATATCACGTTGACCGCAGGTGTAGGACGGAATCTTCCTATCTGAGTTGGGTCAAAAAACTTACCACCACAACCAGCAGCGCAAATACACAGCACCAGCGAGAATTTCACAATAGTTATGGTCAGCATCCTGTTCATATAACGGACCGTAAAAACACCGAGTTTTTGGCCTTTGTAAAGGTCTCAAAACTATTAAGCACAAGTTTCTTCCTTGTTGAAATTTATCGGTTTGACATCTTGCCGCCTTAACTACTTTGATGGTGTTGAAATAAGATACCTTAAAGAATTTAGCAGCTAATCCGTCACTATGTTGTTGGAATTCAACATCATACCTGACGTCTTAGGAAAAAACTTTAAGGGGCTTATTATCGTCTAACATAACAATAAGCTAACAAAGTAGTTATGAAACTAAGTTCGCTTCTATAATAGTGGCTCTCCTCCTGTTTCCAGGTAGGAACTATCAATTATATAGATACTTTTCTAAAGGAAGGATTAGCAGTTATTTGGCCCGATAATGGATTATACGTTGATATAGATATGAAGACACTTTTAATGGTGAAAATTCATCTAAAAGCCGATAAAAACGGCAAATATTAATGTTTGTCGTGATTTTGTGCAGGGGATTTTCTTGTGCTAAAAATTGCAATTGCCAAAACAGCCAAAAGCGCTATTGCTGATATGTGTCCCCAAACAGAAGGTTCCATCTGGTGCACATGAGCCTGCACAGATGAGCCGAGTTTCGGAAATGTCATATCAAGCAATAATCCCGACCCCAGAGCACAAATCACCACCGTAAAAAGATAAGCTACAGCAGTTCGCCACCCCAAAACCTTCCAAATCGTTGTTAAACCGGCAGCATTTGTAGCAGGTCCGGTTATGAGAAATACCAGAGCAGCTCCGGCAGTTAAGCCCTTCGATATTAACACCGCCGCTATCGGCACCGAAGCAGTGGCACAAACATAAACAGGTATGCCTAAAAACATCATAACCACCATCGCAAAAATCCCGGTGCCTAAAAGCTTTTCTGCGAAAAAATCATCCGGCACAACAGTTGAGATAACCGCAGCAATCACCAAACCCACCAACATTGCTTTTCCTATATCTCGCGGCAGTGTGACGAAGCCATACTTTAATCCTCTGATAACTCTGCTGGATACGGTACCGGCTGCGCAGCACTGGTCCGTACATTCCGATGATGTCGACTCTTCACCTTTTCCGCCTCGGTCAAACACATCAACTAAGATACCTCCGACAAGGCCGGTCACAAGTGCTACCACTGGCCTAAAAACTGCAAAGATAGGCCCAAGCAGACTCAAGGTCACAAAGATGCTGTCAACACCTGTTTGCGGTGTCGATAGCAAAAACGATATTGTAGCACCTTTACTTGCTCCATGCTTACGTAGTGACATTGAGACTGGGATTACACTACATGAGCACAAAGGCAGCGGAATTCCAAAAAGTGACGCCTTTAATAATGGCCATACTCCCCTTCCACCCAGGTGTCTTTCTACAAGGCGCTGCGATACAAGCACCGAAAGAATTCCAGCTATGAAAAAGCCGAACAGTAGATACGGTGACATCTCGGCTACCGTAGCCCAAAAATCCGAAATCACTATTTTAACGAAATCTGCCATTGCAGCCCCCTGCTTCTGGCAGGTGTAGTCCAACTTTATTACCTGCCTCAAACATTATGAATTGTCAAAGATTAATAACCTTTAGTGGTTAAAACCTCGCTCAAGGTCGGCAATTATGTCTTCGACATCCTCAATTCCAACTGCGAGTCGGAAAAGCGTATCGGTTAATCCTAATTTATAGCGTTCTTTTCTCGAATAGTCGTAATAGCTCACCAAAGCCGGATGTGTTATTAGCGTCTCAACACCGCCAAGGCTCGGCCCGATGTAGCACAGCTTCAAAGCATCCATAAACCGCTTGGCGTCATTGAGATTACCTTTTATATCAAATGTAACCACTCCCCCGCCGCCGCTCATCTGCTCTTTTGCTACTTTATAGTGAGGATGACTTTCAAGAAAAGGATAATATACCTTTTTGACACGTGGGTGACTTTTAAGGTATCTGGCAATTTCTAATGCACTTTCATTTTGTTTCTTCACTCGTAAGGGGAATGTTTTAAGACCTCGCAGGAGAAGATAACAACAATGAGGATCAATAAGGCCGCCCATCGATTTATGTAGGTTTCGTATCTTATCGACCAGTTCAACTTTACCCAGCACGGCACCAGCTAAGATGTCATTATGACCTGCAAGGTACTTTGTGCAGCTCTGCAAAACAATGTCTATTCCAAATTCAATAGGTCTCTGATTCAGTGGAGTGGCAAAGGTACTGTCTATGAGCGTTAAAACATTATGTTTATTGGCAATTTTTTTAAGCTTAACAAGGTCAAATATATTTAGATAGGGATTAGTCGGTGATTCGGAAAATATAAAACGAGTGTTTTTCTTGATAGCACCCTCAAGAACTTCATAATCTCCGAATGGAACTATGGTACATTCAACACCGAATTGTTTCAGGTAAGACCGGCAAAATTCAAGCGTCTTTTTGTAGCTGTCATCGGTTATAACAATATGGTCACCTGATTGAACCAAAGTAAGAATGGTTGTAGTTATAG
>CAZVUF010000243.1:0-4043 GCA_964629355.1 uncultured Pirellulales bacterium
GCGCCATCGGCAATAAGCAATAAGACAATATCCTCGTGGCCGTGAGATGCAGCAAAGTGTAAAGGTGTCTGATCGTGTTTATCCTTTGTTTTTACATCGGCACCTTTGTTAATCAGCAGTTTTGCCACATCTGCGCGGTTATAAACCAGCGCAAAATATAAAGGCGTCCAGCTGTTATTGTCCTTCGCATTGATATCGGCACCTTTGCTGATAAGGAAATCGGCTATGTCCTTTCGGCCTTTTTCGGCTGCAAAATGCAGAATCGTCCAGCCCTCGTTGATTTCCGTATCGACATTGGTGCCGGAGTCTATAAGAAGCTCAGCCACATCCATGTGGCCCGCATTGATAGCTACAAATAAGGGCGTATGGCTCTGGGAATTTTTCGCATTAAGCTCGGCTCCTTTGGAAATAAGAAGCTCAGCAATATTTTTATAGCCTCTCTGGGCTGCGATGTGCAAAAGCGATTGACCGTACCTGTCTTTAATATTGATATCAGCATCCAATAGAATGCATGATTGCACCATTTTAATATCGCCGTCATAAACAGCCTGGTACAATGCTGCATTCGGATCGGAACGCTTAGCTAAGCTCTCAACAACCATCGGGTCAACTTTCACAGCCTGCTTAGACTCTTTTTCCTGACATCCAATTGGAATAAACATTAGCACCAAAACCAACCAGAATAATTTTATTCGTTTCATTTTTATCACCCTTTTAATCTCCTTGTATATTAATCCAAAATTACCTTTACTGTGCCCGTATTCCGTAATAAATATCATGCTTTACGAGATACGGTCCAAAATCAGTTGTGTGTCGAGGAAGTTTTTCTTTGCTGTCAGTATCAGTCTAACCGTACGAATTTCGTTTTCCCTCATCAATAAATACGCAATAATCGGCTGAGGCCCGGCAGTAATCTGAATCGTTGATCTTAAAAATCCCATTAAATGCTCTTCGCACTGCTGCTCTAACTTTAAAAAAGATTTGTTCGACGCTAAATAGCTTGCTCCCGCTTCAACAACTCGGTAGTAGGGAGTCACGAAAAACAAAGACCCCAACGCTTCGAGCCCAAAGTCGAGGCCGTGCTCAAATCGCTCTAATTCGATAAATCCGCCATCTATAAAAACATTTCTTTGTTCTGATTCGGTGAATTTCAGCCGAAGTAAAGTACGAATATTGGTTAAATCAATCTGTATCCTGAAAAGCCCTGAAAGAAAAATGCTGTTTAGCTGACGCGCCCTTTTTAAATTATATTTAGCTTGCACACTGTCGATCGCATAATCAATCCGGCGGACATCTTTATCTTTATAGTATGCTAAGACGGCCTGCTCAGCCGCCTCAGCCATATAATCAGGAAAAAGATTGTAATTTTCCTGCTCAAAGACCTGCTCAAACAACTCGGGCGGGAAATTGCCGTCGGTGCTGTAATCCGTTCCCAAAGGCTTCCCGGTCAATGTTCGCCGCGTTGCTAAGCGGAGATTGGCAAAATCAACCCGTGTTCTGAAAAGCTCGACGATAGACTCATCAATCATCAAATCAGTAAAAAGCTGCTGAACCGCCGAGCGCAGTTTAAGCAAAGTATCCTCAACCCCCGTGAAATTTCCGCCTCTACGCGGCAGGGAGTAATCGGTGGAGGATAAAAGATCCGTGGCGGACTCGAAACCTGATGCATTGGCCATATCCAATAGAGCGGCTCTGGTTAGCATTTGAATCTGTATCGCCCTTGCCTGTGCGGTCTCGAAAACATACCGCCAGTCATCACCGCCGACAGGCGGATACGTGTAGAAATCTAAAATAGCTTGTTCAGAATTTGTATCTTGCATCTTACATAAATCAGAAGTACGAAGAACGAAATCCGAAACAAATACAAATTACCAAAGCACTAAATTCAAAACCTAACGTTTAGGTCATTTAAATTTTGAAATTGTTTCGAGCTTTGATATTCGAATTTCGTAATTTATTTTTGAAACAGTTCTTTTGCCAATTCAATTTCCAGCTCTCTTCTGGCTTGCGCTAACAGCACATCAAGCGAAACATTATTTTTTATCTTGCCGCGCTTCAAAATAAAGCCGCCTCCAAGGTTTTGCCTTTTGTCGGATAGCGACAAATTGCCTCTGCCGTTAGAACGCAACCGCTCATTGACCTGATCGATCAATTGCTGGTCGATTCGCCTTTCATTTTTATCAATGATGACCTCTTCATCGCCGGTTTCCACTGCATTGAGCATCAGATTGATTATCAATTGGCGATACTGGTCGTCGGGCAAATTAAGAAGTTGCTCGCGGGTCTGTGTAAAGACTTCTTCAAGTATCTTTCGTTTCTCTGACAGGAAATCTTTGGCTATCTGCATTCTTGCTGCTGCAAGGAGATGCAGCTTCTTGCTTTCAGCCGCCTTTTGTGAAAGAATCTCTGTCTGCTTTTTGTACTCAGCCAATTGTTCATCGATTTTAGCTTGTTCAGCAGCTTCTTTTTCCTGGGCCTTTTCTCTTATTTTCCCGGCTTCGGTTTCTGATTCGGCTAATATCTTTTCTATAACCTGTTCAGCTTCCATAGTTTTGCATCTCGCAACTCGTATTTCGTATTTTGGTTAAGTCATTAAGCTACTGCCGGCCAGCTAATGCCGAACAATATCATAAACAGGGTTATAAGCAGTCCCAATATGGCGTAAATCTCAACCATGACCGCATAAACAACACCTGCTTTGAAGGCCATCTCAGGATGTTTGGCGGCCATCAGGATACCACCTGAGCAAACCTTGCCCTGATAGATCGCGCTTACCAAACCCGCAAAAGCGACCGGCACACAGGCCACCAGAACTTCCAAACCCAGTGCGAAGGTCAAATCCGGAACCTTCTTTTCGAAAAAGTGAAGCTGAAGCATAACCATAAACGCAGCAAGGAAGCCATAGAAGCCCTGGGTGCCCGGAAGCACAACCATAATAAACATCTGGCCGTACCTCTCCGGCTTCTCACTCAATACGCCCGTAGCACTCCTGCCGGCAATGCCTATCCCGATTGCTGAACCGATACCGGCCAAAAGAGCCGCCAACCCTGCTCCGATCAAGGCTAATGTCAGACCACTCATTCAAAACCTCTCTTTCTCAATTAAAAATGTTTTTAGATTCCCTTCGTAACATAGATATGTTCATATTTCTTGTTGAGCGGCTCAAATGATTTTCCGCCGCCGACGAGGAACTTCGGAAAGAACTCCACATATTGGAGCCGCAGCGTATGAACGAACGCGCTTAACACCGCCAGAACAAGATTGAACAAATGCCCGCCCACGAGCACTAATATCATCACAAGGATACCTATCACAGGAATCTTGTATGAAATTCCGGCTATAACGTTGATAGCCATCGCCAATCCCGCACCTACCATGCCAAGCGCCATCAGCCGAAGATAGCTGAGTACGTCGCCTAAGTAGAATATTGAACTGAAGAGATTATAAAATCCCATTCCCAGGCGAGCACCCAACCCGCCTTGGCGATGGCTAAAGAGGAATATCATCGCTGCCGGAATGATTGCGACCTTTCCAAAGATACTGCCGATGTGTGGCGGGATGTATCCTGCCTTGCTAACACCAAAGATCAGGACTGAATTCAGCATTACAAGCCAGGTTAGTTTGTTGAACAGCGCCGAAGCATAGTCTTTCTGTTTAATGTTGTGCACTAATGCTATCACCAGACCTGTCTGTATCTGAAAATACCCGAGTCCGACAGCCGCGAGAAAAAAGTACATCGGCTTATCTAATGGATCGAACCACATCAGCTTTTGCCGCAGTGGCTTTAGGGCCGGGACAAACTGCTGAACCGCGTCTCCAAACCACCCTCCTGTTAACGCACCTATTACAATAGTAGCCGCTCCACAGAGTCCCAGCATCATTATCAATTTCTTGTCACCCTGCATTTTTCGCGTGAGTAATGCGGTTAAAACAACCATAATAAGACCATAACCCGCGTCGGCCAGGCACATTCCGAAGAATATTGCAAAAAACGGCGCAAGATACACCGTCGGATCGACGTTCAAATGGTGCGGCATACCATA
>CAZVUF010000244.1:0-4039 GCA_964629355.1 uncultured Pirellulales bacterium
GTGATTCTACAATTTTGTAGATTGGTAAAAACAAAGCCAATCAAAGCCAATTTCGAATCGGAATACAGAGGACAGAAGACAGATGACAGAGAACGGAAGACAGAAAACAGACGACAGAAGCTTACCCGCCATCAGCGTGGCGGGAAGGAAAAACCAAGCTCATTTTCTGTTTATTGTTTCACCAACAACATTCTTTAGCATTTCGACAGCCTTGGAGCCAGGCAGCTTCCGAGACGCCGAATCTATCAACCTTTTAGCTGCGTCGAGTCTGTCTAATTCGCCCCTAACAGTACCGTCACGGAGAAAGGATTGGTAATAGACATAACCAAGCAGGAATTGCAGCTCAGCCGCACCGCTTATCTTAAAGCGCTCCTCGACATCAGCCACCCTGTAGGCAAATGTATCCTGATCACCGAAAATACCGACAAGGTCAACTTTAAGCCGTGCGTATTCAGGAAGAACCTCGATTGCCCTGGAAAGAAACAGAGCACTTGTCATATATTCGCCGGCTGCGAACAAGGCGTGACTCTTACCGGCATACGCAAGCCCACCGGAAGGTACATCCGGCTTATATATAGACGCCATAGTATAAGAGTCCGCAGCCCTATAGTATCTGCCCTGTTTCAGATAAAGCTGTGCAGCCTGCATATACCAGTTAAATTTATCTCTGGCGTTATATGGTTGAGCTTGCTCCACTAATTCCTCTTGCGATATCGAAGGTGGGCGAAAGCCCGCCCTGCCTGTCCTTATATCATCAAAACCCGTTGCCGTTCCGGCGTCGGCTAAACTCGAATCTTGAGTTTTAACCCTGGTTTCTATCTGAGCAATTAATCGGTCTATGTCTTTAATGTTGGAGGGATACATGCCGACATTTGATTCGAAACCTTTGATTCCTGAAGACCACCCCTGCTCTGTCCGTTGTCCCGTGTTTATTGTACCTGCAGTCGTCCCCACAGAAATATTCTGCATCCGGCCAGTATCATCGGTGATATTACTAATAGAAGGTAGTTGATATTGCTCGGTTGTTGTCGGTTCACGTCTTAATTGTCGCGGATTCACTATCTGCGGCAAGTTTGTACCGAGTTCATCATAAATAAGTCTTTCCATCTCTTGTGGAGTTCTCGACATGACCGGTAAAGCCAGACCTCCATCGACAGCGATACTTCTTTTCGAATCTGCCAGATTATTCATAGAGATCTGCCGACCTGCTTCTGTGGTTGCAACTGTTCCTGACGGAGAAAAAAATGATCTATATTGCCCAGGAATTGAAGAGTAAGATGAACCAGCGCTAATCCATGAACGATGATCCAGGTCACCAGGACCGCTGAGCGTGTCTGGGGTTGAATATCTTAAAAAAGAATCAAGTGATGATGAACCAAGTTGTGATTCGAAACTTGTCGGTGAGTTATACGGTATAGGTCCTCGAAAATGCTTGCCGCCAGTTACATTACCGGTAATTACTAAATTACTGCTGCTATCTATCGGATTAGGAGTAGGAACCAAGCCTCTGGAAACGCTGCTTGGAGGAACCGTGCCCGAGGCAATAGGGCTGCGAACAGATGAATTTTCAACAGCTAAGCATTGTTCCGATAAAATCAATATTATCAATGCTAATAACGCCCAAAACCACTTTTTCATATAATTATTTTTCATTCGTCACTTGTAAAATCCCCCCAATAAATTGGGGAGCTAAGAATTGTGTATATCGTCTGTCGTCTGATTTCTGTCTCCTGCATTCTGTATTCTGTCTTCTTTTTCACTATCCTTTCTCGTATTTCGGCGTTTCCGCCCACCCTAATTTAGCAGCTAATGTATCCCAGCGGGTCCGAAGTGGATTATTAACTACCAAGAAATCGCTGTTTGACCTTTCCAATTTGATCACATCACCAACCGAAAGCACAAGAGAATCCTGGCCGTCAATAGAAATAGTTGTGCCATCACCGAGCTGGTCACAAAACACCTCAACCTTGCTACCAGTACTGATAACAATGGGACGAAAGCTCAGTGAATGCGGACAAATCGGAGTAATAACCAATGCCAGCATCGAGCTGTCTAATATTGGCCCGCCAGCCGATAGATTATACGCGGTTGAACCGGTTGGTGTAGAGATTATCAGACCATCACCAACACAGGAAGCGACAGACTGACCATCCACTGCTATCTTCAATTCGATCATTCGATGAAGCTGTCCCGCCGTAATAAAGACATCATTAATAGCAGATGAATTGAATTTTTCTCTGCTTTTTTTAGAGCTGTCGAAGACTCTGCATCCGAGCATCATGCGTTTTTCGATAGTAGCTTTACCGCCTACAATATCATCAAAATATTTTTTAAGCTCACTGACACTAAATTCTGCCAAAAACCCCAATTTGCCCAGATTGACACCTATCATAGGTATACTAACTTTGCTCAAGTTTCTTGCAGCCGAGATAATGCTGCCGTCGCCACCGAAAACAATAGCAAAATCGCAGTTTTTGAGCACACCTGCCGAATCCACTAAAGGCGGAACACCGCAACTAACCACTATCTCAGCTTTACCTTCAGCAAAATCTCTGAATGCCTCAATAGCCTCCGCAACCTTCTGCCTTTTTAAATGGCCAAATATTGCTAATTTGGGTAATTTCTGACCTTGCATCCCGAATCCCGAACCTCGATACTTGATATTCGATGAGCTACAAGCATCTGGCATCAAGCATCGAGTGCAACATCTCTTTTGCCGTTTCAGCTATCTTTTCGGCATTAATCCCTGCCTCCATAAGCTGTAAACTGCGGTAATTGTGTCCGATAAATCTGCTTGGCACACCAAGTACTCGTATATCAGACAATCTGCCATTGGCAGCTTCGATTGCTATCAACTCGAGCACGGCGGAGCCAAATCCACAGGCTAAATAGTGATCCTCAACCGTTATTACACTTTTTCCCATTTCCAGCAAAGCTAATACGGCCTCATCAACAGGAGCAGCGAAGCGGGCGTTAATCACATCAACCGCAATTCCATCCTTGGCCAATAAGTCGGCAGCTTTCAGCGCCTCTGTTAAAACACTGCCGTAACTGACAACAGCTACAGCCGAATCTTTTGCTCTTCTAACAACTATGCTTTTACCTAATTTAAAGGGTCTTTCACAGGCAGCTCTGACATATTCCTGCGGTGGAACAAGGTCTTTGGGATACCTTATGACGACCGGCTTGCACTCCTCCAGTGCAAATTCCAAGGCCAGTTTCATTTCAATATCATTCGCAGGTGCGGTCAGCACTAAGTTCGGCATCATCCGTAGAAAGCCAATATCCATCAATCCATGATGCGTGGGGCCGTCTGAGCCGACAAAACCGGCTCTATCAATACAGAAAACGACCGGCAGGTTCTGCAGAGCCACCTCCTGGAATATCTGGTCGAAACTCCGCTGCAAAAAGGTAGAATAGATACAAACCACCGGCTTGAGGCCGGTCTTGGCCAGCCCTGCTGCGATGTCCACAGCGACACTTTCTGCTATGCCTACATCATAAAACCTGTCTTTGAACTTGTTTCGGAATTCCATCAGCCCCGTTCCATCGCACATAGCCGAGGTTATAGCAACAATCCTCTGATCTTTTTCCGCCAACTCCGTCAAATAGCTGCCAAAGATGTCCGTAAAGCTGGTTATTTTAGTGCTTGCTGTTTGCTCAATCGCATCGCCATTTATCTTGAATGGTCCAGTTGAGTGGTATTTGCTTGGCTGGGCATCAGCCGGCTTAAAGCCTTTTCCCTTCTGTGTATATACATGCAGAACAGCCGGACGATTCAGTTCAGCCATTGCCCTGAACAGCTGTATAAGCGAATCCACATCATGGCCATCAACAGGACCAAAATAGGGAATATTCAAACTCTCAAACATCTGACTTGCCGGCAGGACCATACGGATACTCTTCTTAATCCTTTCAATCGCTTCCTCAACACTCTTGCCAATGCCAGGCATATGTTCAAGGATGTTTCTGGTAGTTTTACGCAGGTCTTCGTATGTCTGGCTCAGGCGAACCTTTGAGAGATATTTTGCCATAGCCC
>CAZVUF010000245.1:0-3989 GCA_964629355.1 uncultured Pirellulales bacterium
TCGCCATTGAAATCTGTAATGGCTCCGGCACTTTCAGCCTTAACGGCTGCTGCTGCTGGTGTCAACATTAAGCCAAAAAACATAATAACAATCTGTCTTCTATTCGATTGCACATTAACTTCCTACATATTTATCGGTGTGCGGTGCACACCCTACGTTTATTTTCCGTGAAGGTCGTTGCGGGCACGTACTACACGGAAGGTGTCACCGGTATCTTCCATCTCATAAATCTTGGCTCGTGACAGCGGTGGGCGGAAGGGTTGATGCAATACAAGCATAAGTTGGCCTTCAAATGTCTTAAAAAGCATTCCATGGCCACTGTCATCATAGACTAATGGCTCAAGCTGCTCCCAGGGACCTTCAATCTTCCCTGATTTTGAACGCGCGATAGTCTGCACGTAACCATCCTTGTTATAGCTCGACCAGAGCATCACAAGCTGGTCGTTTTTAGTGCGATAAACCTGTGGGCCGTCGGTGACATATTGACGCTGGCGCACGCTTGGCGTTGACTCTGCATTGATCCACGGCGCATCAGAGGCCTTGAACAGATGAATCGGCTCGCCAACAGCCGACGACAGGTCGTCCTTAAGGCGAATCGCTTCCATTGTTCCATCAATCACCTGAATCCACTCATGGCAATATACCATCCAAGGCTGACCATTTTTATCAACGTAAAGTGTGCCGTCGAGTGTCATAAAATTCTCAGGTGTATGTGGGCCGTCCTCCTTTAGGAGCTTGAAAGGTCCTTCAGGCGAGGAGCTTTCCGCTATAACCGTACCTCGCCAATGGTTAACGCGCCAAACCTTTGGTGGTTCGGCAATGATCTTATCTCTGTTATGCAGTGTGACAAACAGGTAATATTTTCCTTTGTATTCGTGAACTTCCGGCGCCCAAGTTCCGTGCATCGGATTTGCCCAAACACCATCAGGCACAACAAACACAACATACGGCCCGTCCCAGTTCAAAAGGTCCTTGCTTTTGTAGGTCATCACGCCAAATCGACCGAGGCCCGTAATATTTGGCCAGGCACTTGTGTACAAGTAATAAGTTTGGCTCTCTTTATGCGGCAGGATAAACGGATCGTGCACCGGAATATCAGCCAACCTCAACCCTTGCTGGGGATTACTCACATCAGTGGATGAACCGCTAAGATTCGCTGTTGAAGACTCAGCAGCGAGACCACCTGCAGAGACAAGAACCAATGCCAATATCATCAAGAGGTGAAACATTAAGTAACTCCCCGATTTTAACGGCAACCGCCTGATCCGGTCAGGGACAATGATTCTTCGATTAATAGTTCTCATAAAACATCCTCTCATTCCTTGTACAACGCGGAACGAAACCCCGCAATAAACCAGCCCTGAGCAGGTCGAAGGATTGCAGGGCTAAATATTCCGTTTAGCCGTCACCGGCACGGCGACGATTAAGCTAAATATTTTGCGGATTCATCAACCTAATCGCCGTTAGTGTTACAGGGCCAATCAAGCCGGAATCTCTCGCAGGCCAATCTGACGCATTAAACAAACCATCAGCACCCCTGTTCTCCCTGCGCCTGGCAGGGAAATTAATGTTATAGAACTTTTTCCAGCTCACTCCTCGTCGGTCAAGGTCAGCAATACGATTGGCCATTAAGTTTGATACCCTGACTTCAATTATGTTTTTCTCCTTCAATTGATTTTTGCTAATTAGAATTCTGTATGGTGAACTAATCAGCGTGTGTAATTGCTCTCCATTCAATGTAACAACGGCACTTTCGCATACACGACCAAGATCGAGTATCCATCCATCAGCCTGACCGCTCGGTCTTTCAAATGAAATGGTATATTTTGCTGTACCGGAAAAATTCTTCACTGCTTCACCGCCGAAGTTTGTCCAGGATTCCAATTGCTGAATTTCGACAGTGGGAGGCAATTCCGGACCGCCTTCAACAAAGCTTACGGTCCAGGTGCCGGTGATTTCCTGAGGCTGGCCTGTTGTTTTAACATACTGATAAGATGGTTCATCAATTACGGTGTCGAATGTTTTTAAGATGCACGATTGACCAGGAGCAAGCTGTAAATAAACTTCGATGCCGTCCAGATTGTCTCGAATTGCAGCCTGCCCAATTTGTCCAAACACCGGCTCAAAGATTGCAACAGATTTGGAGTTTTCCTGCAGAGCTATCCAGCCATCAACGTTAATGCCGCTCGTGTTAATAACAAAGTAGAAATAATTGTTAGTATTCTTTCTACGGACAAATTGAAGGCCATGTTCAACCATTGGCTCGCCTTTGATGCCTGTGTATGATAGTAACGATTCAAGATCACTGCCCAATAAAAATTTGCCTTTGCCAACTGCTGCGATTTGAATATCCATATTCTCCACACTTGTAAAACTAATCCGGGAGATAACTTGCTGAAAGACACTTCGTCTTTCTTCGAGATTGCCCCATCCAGGGACATCAGAAGGCATGCTGTTATGTATAATGATTGTTGAACCTTGTTGTGCCAAATCCGCCAGTTTTTGGATTGTCGCCACAGGAATAAGCCGGCACTGCGGTACAACGATGGTTTTATATAAATTGCCACCGGTCTGAAGCCAGTCGGAGGAAAACTCCACATTCGCAAGTTGTCTATCGGAGATAAAATCAAAAGTATAACCATTATCAAACATTACCTGTCCGGCGTTTCGAGCTGTTCCCACGGCGGTAGCGCTAAAATGCTGTAACATGCTTCTGCCCAGGACAGACCATTGGTCATAAATTGGGAAATACAGAAGCACATCATTATCAGGCCGACCTGATTGCAGAAATGATTGGCAGCGAGTTACGTATGTATTCAAAGCTGAGAAATCGTTCCAGAAAGAGTTGGTCGGGCCGAAGTGCACAGACGCATAAAACATCCAGCCGGGCCACTGCTCCCACGGTGGCGAAAAGGTCGTGCCGTGATAACAAATATGGTTGATGCCACCCATAAAAAACCGGTCCAATGCCTGTTTTACGTCGCCCAAATTTGCGCAGAAATGCTCATTCAGCCAGGTAGCGGCTTCCGATGACGCAAGTTTTTTGCCCGTAATATGCGCAGCAGAGGAAGCGATTTTAAATCCGAGTATGTCCGAACCTTCGGTTTCAGGAATTCCGCTTGCCGCGTAGAGGTCCAAAAGATTTGCCGGAGAACCATGAGCCTGGTTTCGAGTCGTCGCACCTTTGCTTCTTGCCCATCGGTTCCACGGAATTGTAAACTTATCAAGAAGCAAATCAGAAATTGTTTCCCGATAGTCACAAAGAACACGAGTGTTTTTTTCGGTTAAATCCTTACCGAATAGCGCAGGCAAATGGTTACGTAAGTCATAGCCGCGATACTTTTGGAATTCATCGAAGAAATCGTCCGTCCAATCGGATTCTCCAGATGCATCGTCAACTTCGTATGAGTCATTAAAATAAGCCCGCAATGAGCTAATATTGCGGCTGGCATAAGCCTCATCAAATTCTATCAGATAATTTTTTAGCGCATCTTCGGAGAAATGGTCGATCACATTTCCTTCGCCGCCCGGCCCAGCCCGCTCAACCATCTTTCCATGCCAGCCTTGAAAGACAGCATACAATGTCCAATTGCCCTCTGGTGCCACCCAGTCCAGCTTTTCATTCGCGTCGACCTTATCTGTTAGATTAAATGTCTTGCCCTGATCCGAGTAAGCCATCAAAACCTGCAAAGGCAATTTTTTTTCGAATCGTACTTGTTCCAGAGCCAGAGCTTGTAAATTCTCGTTGGCGTTAATAGGTTCCTTAAGCTCTGAGATATCAACACGACGTCCTATCGTCCGCACCATCGGCTTTTGTAAATAGGAAATCGGTTCTGTTAAGCTCTCTCCGTCCTTAAGCGTGTATGTTTTATATACCATATTCTTGCACGCGTCATCTGCTCCGACCCATGGGCCGCCGAAAGGCCAACCGTTTCCGGTAGCCATGTCGATGCCCATATCGAGCCTGTCGGCTTCTCTTAAGGTAAAGT
>CAZVUF010000246.1:0-3929 GCA_964629355.1 uncultured Pirellulales bacterium
CCATAGTCACAGGCCTGTTTGCCAATGCACCAATCGCAATGGCGCCGGGAATTGGGCTAAATAACTTTTTTGCGCTTCTGGTTACATCCGGGAAAATGAATTGGCAGACCGCTTTGGGAGTGGTTTTTCTGTCGGGATTACTCTTTTTATTATTGACTTTGCTTGGTTTAAGAAAAAGGCTTGTCGAAGCCATACCGGCTGGCTTGGTTTCGGCTATATCGGTTGGAATAGGTTTGTTTATCGCTTTTATTGGCTTGGGCAACTTGGGTTTGATATCCAGAGACGAACAGACTTTGTTCGCACTTGGGAACATCGGCTGGACCGTTGTAATAGGTTTGCTTGGTTTGGTAGTGATGATTGTGCTTGAAATTTTAAAGGTCACAGGTTCATTATTGATAGGTATTACTTTTGCAACGGTGTTAGCGGCTGTCTTCGGATATGTTGATATGCCCGACAAGCTCGTGTCATGTGACTTGAAAATAGGACAGATTGCTTTTAAGCTTGATATTGTAGGGGCGCTGAAATGGAGCCTGTTCGGCAGCATTTTTACTCTGATGTTTATCGACATGTTCGATAGTATTGGAACACTCGTTGCATGCTGTGACAAGGCGAACTTGAGAGACGAGAACAACCAGATAAAGGGACTTGATAGATTATTGGGTATCGATGCTGCAGCCACCATGTTTGGTGCGCTACTCGGGACATCGACAACGACATCATTTATCGAATCCGCAGCAGGTATCGAGCAGGGGGGGCGAACCGGAGTCACATCGGTGGTTACCGGTTTGATATTTGTATTGGCATTATTCTTTGTACCGCTCATAGCAGTAGTACCTGCTTATGCAACAGCCCCGGCCCTGATTATGGTCGGTATTTTTATGATCAAGGAGATTAAAAAAATTAATTTCACGAAATTGGATGAAGTTATACCGGCCCTGATTATAATGATAATGATCGCGATAAGCTATCGCATAAGCACGGGTTTGGCGCTTGGTTTTGTGACATTTACATTTATTAAGCTTGCTTCTGGAAAGCTCAAGGACATTAAACCGGCCATGTGGATTATTACAGCTTTGTCTTTGATCTTTTTGGTTTTAGACCGGTTGCCAGCTTTCATCGGGTATTTAAAAGGCTTAGCTTGATTCAGAATTGACCTGGAGGCACTATTCCAGTAATGTTTTTTGTAGAATTTTTTGTTTGAAGTTCGATATGTCGAATTTTGCATAACCAAGGATTTTGGGAGAATACAGGTGGAATTAAAACAAGAGCTGGTGAGTGCTGTTCTAAAAAAGGTGCGTGATGTAAATGGCAGGAAGAAACTGACGTGTACAGAGGCCTTTGGGCTGGCAAGACAGTTCAAGGTGGAAATAATCGAGGTTGGCCAAATCTGCAATCAGAATAATGTAAAGATTTGTAAGTGTCAGCTTGGCTGCTTTGCATGAAGGTTGAAGGGATATGTAAGTGAAGAAGTTGAAAGCAGGATTTAAGCTCTGGCTAAGTTCCAAAGAAGCCGAAGGTGTGTTTGGCGACGGCAAATGGCGGCTGCTGAAGGCCATTGATAGTGAAGGGTCTTTAAAAGAGGCAAGCGAACGGCTGCGCATAAGCTACCGCAAGGCATGGGGCGATTTGAAAAAAGCACAAGATTTTTTGGGTATAGCATTGGTCGAAAAACAGCGTGGAGGCAGCCTGGGCGGAAGAACAACTTTAACCGAACAGGGGAAAAAAATAGTAAAAGCTTATACGAAATTTCGTAGTGACATCGAAAAGATGTTGGAAAGGGCTTATCAGAAGCATCTGAAGGAGCTTTTGAAGTGACAAAACCTTTAAAAGCATTTCGAGCCGCATTTAGTTTGATTGAGCTTATCGTTGTTATCTCAGTGATAGCTCTGTTGATGGGTCTTATTCTGCCGGTTCTAAGTCGAGCCAGATTGCAGGCTACCCAGACTGTTTGCCAGAATCGGTTACGACAATGGGGATTAGCCTTTGACATCTACTCGGTGGAAAATGATGGTTTCTATCCGCACATCGATGGCCGTGACCGTACGCCAAGTAATCCCCAAACAGCGGCGGATTTTGCGGATTATTATTTCGGCTGGATTGATGTGCTGCCTCCGCTGATGAGAGAAAAATCCTGGCGGGATTATGATTATTGGCAAAAGCCCGGAACAAATACAATTTTTCAATGTCCCTCCGCCAAGCTCGCACCGGATGAAAGTTACAAATATAGACCGGAAAGAAGTGGCTACTTTTCTTATGCTATGAACTCATGTTTAGAGCTTGATGAAAACTGTTGGCCGCCTTATGGAAGCAAAGGCACAGACTGGAATATGCCAAGCTTCTTGAAAATTTCAAACGTAAGGAATCCTTCACGCCTGATACTTTTATTCGATCAACTGCTCGACCCGGCAAGAGGTTACGGCGGCGAAAAAGTAAATGCCACAGCCGGCAAATATTGTGGCAGCTATCCGAAGGCTTTTAGCGCCCGCCACAGTAAACCTGCGGGATTATTAGGGGGTTCTATTCTTTATTGTGACTATCATATTGAATGGAAGCCCTCTGTTTGGAAGCCCGAATGGCCCGGTGATTTAGAGGTGCCGCCACTTGGTGATACGGACTGGTATCCGTAAATTGGTAATTGGTGAATAGTAATTTGTAACTTAAGTTTTGAGTTTTATATATTAGGATGTTGGAGATGGAAAAAATGAGATTTGCAGTTGTAATTTTAGCAGTAATGTTCGGATTGGCGGAATCAGTACAGGCGCGTGAACTTTCGATCTACGAAATCCAATATACAGTAGATACCAACGGTGTCAGTCCGCAGAATGGCCAAATTATTGATTGTCTTGGCGGAATAGTCACTTTCAAACGTGCCGGCGGAAAGGCAAGACTGACCATACAAGACCCCAACTTTCCATACGGATGGGGCGGAATACAGGTTAAGGATTTTATCGGCGGCTCATTTGATGAGGTTACTGTCGGCGATTGGATATTGTTGAACAACGTACTGGTTGAAGAGTTTAGAGGCACAACCTTTCTGCAATTCATGAGCGAGAACGACCCTAACCTTTCTATCATCAGCAGAAACAATCCTTTGCCTAAGCCTCTGATCATCAGTGTTGACGAAGTTGCCGCACCCGCTGAAGGGATCGATAGTTGGGCTGTAGCTAATCACAATGCGGAAAAATACGAAGGTATGCTGATTAAGGTAGTGAACGTCTCGGTAAAGGATACCGGTTACGGAAAGGCATACGATAATTATACACTTGGCAGCAACAACGACCCTAACTCTGTGTGCTGGGTCTCTGATTATATGAATTATGATGCAAACGGAATATATCACCCCTTTATAGAGGTAGGCAATAATTTCTGCGGTGTGACCGGCTTTTTGGAGCAGTATATTGGCGAAAGTGATGGTATATATTACGATTATTATCAGTTGCTGACGACTAAGACAGATGATTTTCTCATCCTGCAGGGGGCAGACCTTGACGGGGATTGTGACGTGGACTTTGAAGACCTCAACATCTTTATGGGATATTGGATGCAGACCGATTGCGCGGAGCATAACAACTGCGGCGGTGCGGATATAGCGCCGGAGCAGCCGGATGGAGTCGTTGATATGTTAGACTTGATCGAGTTTATTCAATATTTGCTTGAAGGAAAAAGTTAAGCCGTGATTTAAGGGGAAACCTGATGAAAAAAGAGTACATTTTAGGAATTTTGTTTTTTAGCGGGTTGTGGGGTGCTTGCGAAGCTGTTCTTGGTGACGCTTTGTACCGTGTTGATGTGCCTTATGCATCGGTTCCATTGACCGTCATTGGCTTTATCATACTGACTTTTGCCTGTGTGAATTTGCCACAAAAAGGTACAGCGACACTTATTGCAGCCTGTGCGATGTTGTACAAGTTTCTAAATGAGCCGTTTTTTGC
>CAZVUF010000247.1:0-3890 GCA_964629355.1 uncultured Pirellulales bacterium
AAGATGCAAGATTCAAGACTTTCGGCTGTGCAAGTGCCATAGCAACATCATCGGTCCTGACCGAGATGATAAAAGGCAAAACATTGGATGAAGCTGCTAAGGTTACCAACAAAGACATTGCTGATTATCTCGGTGGTTTGCCGGAACAAAAAATGCACTGCTCGGTTATGGGCAGAGAAGCACTTGAAGCGGCGATTGAAAATTACCGTACCGGCGGCAAAAAGAAACACGAGCTTGAAGGCAGAATCGTTTGTACGTGTTTTGGTGTCACTGAGAAAGAGATAGAAAGAGTGATTCGAGAAAATAACCTGACAACCGTCGAGCAGGTGACAAACTACTGCAAGGCAGGCGGCGGCTGCGGTGGATGCCAGGGCGAAATTGAAAAGATAATAGACAGAATACAGGGCGATAAAGCAAAAGAGATACTGGCGGCGGAGCCTCGAAAAGCCGGTAAACTGACCAATATCCAAAAAATACAGCTCATCCAGCAGACTATAAACGAGCAGATAAGGCCTGCTCTGCGTGCTCACGGCGGCAATATCGAGCTGATAGATGTTGAAGGAAATAAGGTTATTGTGGCCTTTAGGGGTATGTGTGCTCAATGCAGGCTGACAGAATTCACGATGAAAGATGTAGTCGAAGCAAAACTAAGAGAATTTGTCGATGATGAGCTTTTTGTCGAGGAAGACAAGGATTCTGTCCAGGAGCCGCACAATCATAGGGAATAAACGATGAAAACCATTTACTTTGATAACAACGCTACAACAAAAGTTGCCGAAGAGGTGCTTCAGGAAATGGAGCCATTTTTTTGTGAACTTTACGGCAATCCGTCAAGCATGCATACGTTTGGCGGTCAAATTGGTCATAAGATTCGTCGCGCCCGTGAACAAGTGGCTGAGCTGCTAGACTGTGACCCAGGTGAGATAATATTTACCAGCGGTGGCACCGAAAGTGACAACGCCGCGATAAAGGGGACACTGACCGCGGTTCCAAACAAGCGTAAGGTAATAACAACCAGAGTCGAGCATCCGGCTGTGCTGTCGGTTTGTAGAGACCTCGAAAATCAGGGCTACACGGTTATCGAGCTCGGCGTGGATAAATATGGTCGGCTCGACTTAGCTGAGCTTGAAGAACAAATCGATGACGATACCGCTATTGTTACAATAATGTATGCAAATAACGAGACCGGCGTAATGTTCCCGATAGAGGAGATTTCTGAACTGATTGCCGACAGGGGGGTAGTGTTTCACACCGACGCGGTGCAGGCGGTGGGCAAGATTCCGCTGAATTTAGCGAAAAGCAATATTGATTTGCTCAGCCTTTCGGGCCATAAGCTGCATGGGCCTAAAGGTGTTGGTGTGCTTTACGTCCGCAAAGGGACAAGGCTGTCGCCTTTTATGTTGGGCGGACATCAGGAAGCAGGTAGAAGAGCCAGCACAGAAAATGTGCCCGGAATTATCGGATTAGGTAAGGCCTGCGAGCTGGCAGCAAAAAACATCAAAGAAGAAAACAGGAAAGTGAAGTATCTGCGGGATAAATTAGAGAATGCAATATTAAAAAGTTGTCCTGATTGCCGGCTCAACGGTGATAAAGATAATCGACTGCCGAACACAAGTAATATTAGCTTTGAGTATATCGAAGGTGAAGCGATTCTGCTTATGCTCGACAGGTTCGGCATTTGCGCCAGCAGCGGCTCAGCCTGCACATCCGGCTCATTGGAGCCGAGCCACGTTTTGCGGGCGATGGGCGTGCCGTTCACCGCCGCCCACGGCTCGATTCGATTCAGCTTGAGCAGATATAACACAGAAGAAGAGGTCGATTATACAATCGAAAAGATGCCCCAAATCGTCAACCAGCTCCGCGAGCTTTCACCTTTTGTGGCGAATAAGGATTAAGATGATTAGTCTGCTTTAGGAGTCACAGTGTTTCTCAATAAATCAGCAGAAAATTCCACTCGTTTGGGTTTGGCATGTATGATTTTGGTGCAAGTGAGTGTACTCTCTTTTATTCCTTCAACAGGATGGGCGTCTGATTCTTCAGAGTCAGTTAGTGTATCAAAAAGTACATTAGAAAGTAATTCAATAGGTGTCCAAGATAGAGCAGCGGAAAGGTTTGAGGTATCTTGGTGGATCCAGTCGCTTTTTGGCGGACTCATATCAGGCCTTGTAGTCCTTCTGGGTTTCTGCTTGAAGGAGTGTGCCGACAGGAAGAAAGCCAGGTCGAAAGATAGGGAATTTCTCGCATCTGTTTGTGCCGAGCTAAGACATATTTTGCCATCTTTGGTGCTCAATTATGGCAAAACGAAGGCAAATCTGGACGGTGTGACCGGACAGGAATTTAAATGGTTTATGTCAAGCATATAAGGAGTTTCATTTAGACAAGGTTACTGATCCTGCGCAACAGGGTACGCCAATGCCCGAGGAAGACATCAATAAACTGTCAGACGAGGATCTGAATGGAAATGCAAATGAGATGACGAGGCGAATTAAGAAACCCGATGAAAACTTTATTCGTTTTACACGTTTGGAGCTTTGTTTTCTTGAGCACAACCTGCCCATGATTGGCAGATTGCCTCTAAAGACCCAAGAGTTGCTTTTCTGGATTGTAGGTAGAATCAGGAATATAAATGGTTTGTTCGAACAGTTGGATCGCGAATTTGAACGGTCTTTTATTTGCTCAAATAACAATGTCGAGCGGATAATGGTAAACAAGAATATATACTACGGTAAAATAGCTAATATATCATATCTGGCTGCCAATGAGGTTATGGAGTTCTTGAGGCAGAATTGGATTTGTTACAACAGCGGAAATCCTATCAATTTAACTTGAAAGAATCTGCGTTTGGGTGGGCAGCTTGGTCAGGGTTAGTTCCTTGAGTTTAGTTTTTTGCTTGCATTGTCGATATCAATGCCTACAAGATTGCCGGCAGTATCGTAATCGGGGACAATACCTTCGGAGACTTCTTTACTTTCAGCGTTTGGCCGTTCGGCAAGGTCGATGTATAATGAATCAGTTTCAGGATAATAGCTTAATTGCATGTTTTGCAGCTTCTAAAGCTTTATAAAACTTGACTTGATGATTTGTCATTGCAAGCTCCGATTTATCGAAGCGTGGCAATCTCTCTTTTATACATGTATGAGATTGTTTCGGTCACCCCGAAGTATCGGGGTTCTCTCGCAATGACGTCGTCACTTGAGATATTACAGAGTAAATTCGCTCTTATTTATACATTTCGTCGAAATAACCCTGGGCGGCGACGACCGCGGCCCGCATCATATCCTCAACCTTAGCGGTTTCGCGCTTGGCAAGCACAGCCATTAGCTTTTTAGTATCCAGCTCCTTTGCAGCCTTGGCGCACGCCTCCCAGCTCAGCACGCTTCTGACGACCCTGTCGATTCCCTGCTCTGCGTTGTCGTAGGCACGGGTCTGCATATCGTGTCCCTTCCAGCGAGCGTAACCTGCCTGCTGAATTAATCCCGCAATGGCAATATTCATTCCATTAATCCTGGTCCCATGGTCTATGTCATACTTACCCGGCCCGCCAAGGATGATGCCATCATTGTAGCCCTGGCTGTTTAGGTGCATGTGAACCATCATATTGTTGTCCAATTCTTCAGCGGTGTCATAAACGTGGTCAAGACCAATCATCTCCGAATGGCCAAACTCTTTGTTTACGCCTTTATTCTTTCTTGAAACGCCGAATTCCTCCTCGATTTTTCTCCAGAATAAAATTGCGCTTGCTACCGTTGGGATTAACATGGCTGGATGTCCTTCGTTCGGCTTCGGCTCAAAGCCGATATGAAGATTGCCACCTTTTTTCTGTTCATATTTGCATAATCCGGCGACACTCTCCTTAAGATTCTGATACATCTGTCTGATGCCGACTGTAG
>CAZVUF010000248.1:0-3887 GCA_964629355.1 uncultured Pirellulales bacterium
ATAATTCCGCCGGCCAGTAGTCCATCTGAATATTGATATTGATGTGGTAATCCGAGCCCCATGGAGCATTGATGTGATTGTTCCACAAACCCTGAAGATTCGACGGCATACAACCCGGCCGAGAGCAGCTAATAAGAAGATACCGGCCGTATTGAAAATATAGAGCTTCCAAAGCCGGGTCGTTTGCACCTTCCTTGACGGCCTGCAATCTCTTGTCTGTGGGCTTATTAACTTCTTGTGTCGTCCCCAGGTCTATGCTGACACGTCGGAACAGACGTTGATGCTCAGCTATATGAGCAGCTTTGAGCTGGGCATAGCTTTTCTTTGCCGCAACATCCAATTGTAGCTGGCAGGTTAGGCCAAGAACCGTCTTGAGCGGTTCGGAAGGATTGCTGAAATTGTAATCGGTTGCAGCGGTAAGCAGCAGTGTAGCTGCATTGGCATTTCCCAGTAGCAAACCTTTGTTGGTTGACGTTAATTTACCGCCTTCGGGGATAATCTTCAACCAGGTCTCGAACTTAACACCTTTCTGCTCACCTTTCATTGTAGCCTGACCCTTTAGCATAATAAGGTCGGGGTCAACGGTGTTAGTTACAAAATTCTCAGGTCTGGTCAAATTAGCATCGAATGTAATTTGCGCCGGTTTGTCGCAAGACAAACGAACAACAATACATTTGTCAACCGGACTGGAGAAAACCTCACGGGTAAAGGTGACGTCGCCGTCGCGATAGGTTACGGATGCGATAGCGGTATCGAGGTCAAGTTGTCGGCGGTAGTTGGTTATATTTTGGCTGCTCTGGAATTGTAGTAGCAAATCTCCAAGTGTCTGATAGCTGTAGCGAGGTCCAGCGCCCATAAATTCCTTCTGTATCAGGTTCTGGGCCTCAATATATTTACCTTCAAAGATTAGCTGACGGGCTTCGGTCAAGTATTTGTAGGCGCCGACGCGGTCTCGTTCCTCCAGCCCGCCCGCCCATACGGTATCTTCGTTGAGCTGCAATCGCTCGGTTTCTACCGAGCCAAAGACCATTGCTCCCAGCCGTCCGTTTCCGACGGGAAGCGCCTGCGTCCACTCTTTAGCAGGTTGAGTGTACCATAATTTCAGGCACTCGTTAGTTTTGTCGCTGTCACTTGTATTTGTGGCTTGGCCTATCGCATTGCCAGTGATAAGAATGCTGCCTGTCAGGCACGCGTAAAGAAGTACGAAAGTTGTTATTTTGATTTGTTTACTTTTCATGTTTGCACCTTTCAGCGGGAAAACTGCAAAATAAATTTGGCGGCTAAATATTTAGCCTCGCAATTTATTTTAGGATTTAATTTGTGCATAATTTACTTTGATATGCAGATTTTTACAAGATGCGTTTCATATTTGTTTCAGGTGTACATACATTTCCTGAAAAAGTTTTTTATTAGGTGTAACCTTTGTTACAGAATGTCCACTATCCTAATAGAAGGCTTTATAAAGGGCTTAGAAACATGATAAAACCAAATTTTTATTGAAAGGAGCCAAAAATGAACAAGACAAGATATAAAAAGATAGCGATTTTGGTTGTCCCGGCGGTGGCTATTCTTGCAGTGCTCGTTTTAAGCACACAACTGACTGCTGCTCGCGGACCTGGACATTTCGGTGGTGGACGTGGCGGCTGGGTGTACGATAGACCTGGCATGGGGCCATGGATTGGACCTGGGCGTGATATGCGTGCACCTCTTATGGAACGTGGCGCAGGTCCTAATAGCTCTGCCACAGGTATTATGCAGTTAGTGCGCAGGCTCGATCTGACGAGTGAGCAGGCTGAACAAATCAAAGAAACAATCAAAGCGAACAAAGAAAAGATTCAGACTGCGCAAAAAGCCGTTGTTGAAGCGAGAAAGGCCTTGAATGAAGCAGTGGCCAAAGGTGCTGATGAGGCAGCCATCCGTGAAGCAGCGACAGCAGTGGGTAAAACCCTCGGAGACGCAGCCGTGCTTAGAGCAAATACAACAGCCTCTGTTAAGGAAATCTTGACTGAGGAGCAGCGCACAAAGCTGGATGAGCTTCGTAAAGAGGTACAAGAGCAACCTGCTAATCGCACCGGTGAGATGCAGAGGCCGGGCGGTCGTGGAAGATTCCAACATCAAGGACTGCGCGAAGATGCTTGGCGTGATGGAGAGTTACCCTATGGCAGAGGTCCGATGTTTTATGGCCCAGATAGAGCCGGGCCGATGCGCAGAGGCTGGATGAGAGAACCGTTAGACCAGCGGCAAAGGCAGCCATGGAGATGGTAAATGTCATGTACGGATAGATGATTGAGATTTGTAGCGACTGTTTTGATTATCAAAACAGTCGCTACAAAATTGTATTGATGAATTAAGCGTGGTTTTATATCCTGCATATATGATTTTATTGACATGTTTAGATCGAGCTTTTGGTTGCCAGGCAGAGAAACAATTGGTCGAATTTGTTTTTGGTGTCAGAGAGGTGCTTTGTAATAAAGGCGTCGAAGAAGAAAAATCTAAATTTCTGTCATTGGACATTGAGAATGTTCACTTGAGCCGTCGGGGCGATGGCGATGCGTATCGGCGTCTCATTGAACGACATCAGGAGCATGTAAGCCGAATTATGTGGCACTTTAGTAGAGATCGTCGTCTTCACGAAGAGCTTGTCCATGATGTCTTTGTTGAAGCATACCTGAGTTTGCCGACCTACCGGGAAGAGGCACCGTTTGCCCACTGGCTTGCTCGGATTGCCACGCGTGTCGGTTATGCCTACTTGAAGCAAAATGCCCGCTGTCATGCAACAGAAGTTTTTACATTGAAAGATTGGGATCAGTTACCCGATAATTCTTCGCAGAAAAACGAGTCGAGCCAAGCTGCTGAATTTTTGTATCGACTGTTAGCACAATTACCACCTCGCGATCGGCTGATTCTTACACTGCGTTACATGGAAGATTGCGACGTGGCCGAAACTGCCCGTCGAACCGGCTGGAGTGAAGCTATGGTTAAGGTTCAGACTTGGCGGGCAAAGAAAAAATTGCAAAAGCTTTACGAGAAGAACCGAAAGGAAATTATATGAATAATATTGATAATAAGCTAAGAATGCTGGCAGCTAAGGCCCGCGGTGAAACGCCTCCCCACGTTGATGTTGCCGATAGAGTGATTGCATTCCTTAGCGCTGGTCAATATCGGCAACAACGCATTCCGGAAAGACCTCTAATGTGGATGGCAGCGTTCTCCTCGGTTGCCGCCGTTGTCGCCATTTTATTTGCAATTGTTCTGTATAATACATTAACGAATCCTCTAAATGAAATATCACAAGCAATTTCCTGGGTGACGCAATGAACCAGACAGAAACAAACGATAGTCAGATTATAAACTATATGCGAAAGGTGCACCGCTGGCGAATGGCGTTTTTCGCCCTTGTTATCCTGCTGGCAGGCATAGTCATCGGTGCTGCATCGGTAATAATTCTGCTGCGACCTAAACCAATAGGCCCGTCCACAGGGCCTGAGTTTGTCAGCGAGGCGATGATACGCGGTCTTCAGCGTCAGTTACAATTATCCCCTGAACAGGTGGAACAGGTTGAGTCTATTCTGCAAAAGTACATGCAGAAACTTCATGAGATACGTATGAACGCCAGACCCCAAATGGCTGAACAACTGCGGCTTATGAATGAAGAAATCTCCGCTGTGCTGACAGAACAGCAGAGGCGAATTTGGCAGGAAAGACTGCTGCCACTTCAGCGACAGCTTCGACCGCCTGGCCCTCGCCGCGGCAGCGGGCCAGAGGGGCCGCCATTTCGCCGCGGCCAACGAGGATTCGGCCCTCCTGTATCACCTCCAAACGAACCTCTAAACCGGTAAAAGATGGTTCTATAAAGAAGAAAGAAAATCGAATTATCTAACCATTAC
>CAZVUF010000249.1:0-3876 GCA_964629355.1 uncultured Pirellulales bacterium
TCCTTAAAAAGACCAAAGAATTAGGAACTACAACCGCGCTTGATCTTTCACTTCCTGATGTAAACAGTTACGCCGGCCAGATTGACTGGCTGGCAATTCTTAAGGACTGGGTGCCGTTGTCGGATATTATGGTGCCAAGCGCAGAAGAGATATTTTATTTCCTTTATAAAGAAAAATTTCTTGAGAAGAAAGCTAAGCTCGGCCCCAAGGAGAGCGTGCTTGACCATATGACAGTGAAAGAGATTTCCATCCTCGGAAGTGATTTAATAAAGATGGGTGCAGCGATAGCTATGGTTAAATGCGGTCACAGAGGATTATATGTTAGAACCGCAGGCCAGGACAGGCTCAAGAAGCTGGGGGCGGCTCAATGTTCGGACCTTGAAAACTGGGCCAATCGCGAACTTTGGTTCCCTGTTTACAGGGAAGAAAAATTTGTGGGAGCGCTTGGCTCAGGCGATTCGGCAATTGCAGGATTCCTTTCTGCGTTTGTCTGGAATCACACTATCGAATCCTGCTTGAGATATGCAAACGCAGCCGGCAGTATGAACGTCACCGTACCAGATGGGCTGACGTGGAATAAAGGATTTGATGATTTAACGAAACGAATTGAACAGGGGTGGAAGACTAAAGATTTGGAAATTGACGAGAAGGGCTGGAAGAAAGAGCGTGAATTCTGGGTGGGGCCTGATAACCATGGAAAATGGGAATCATAAATAAATAAGCATAAAACAGGAGATAAACATGTCTAAAGCAAAAGCAAGCACAAAAGCAAGAGATGTATTTGTCAGTAAAAAATTAGCAAAGATGAGCCTGGAGGAAAAGGTCGGCCAGCTCTTAACATTTACCCGGCGCGGCGCAATGATAACGCCGAGCGGAATTGAACAAATCACAAGATTGCACTGCGGCGGTCTTTGCCTTGAACCATACGCGGTTGAGACCTGCAAAAACCTTTACTGGGGCAACTCCCAGATTGACAATAATTTTAAAAAGCCGAAAGATTATTTCACCATATCAAATACTTATTTCGCCGGTAAAACCTTTGGTATCAGCATAACGCCGGAAGAATATACGAAAGATTTGAACAGATTGCAGAAAATCGCAATGAAAAGGCGGTCCGGGATTCCGCTCCATATGACCATTGATTTCGAGGGCGATTTTAAGAACGATTATATGGCCGGCGGCATAAGACAGTTCCCCCCTCCAATGGGTATGGCTGCCATCGGCGACGTCAAACTAACTTATAAAATCGGCTTGACCATTGCCAAACAATTAAGTGCGATCGGCGTAACGCAAATGTATTCGCCGGTCTGCGATGTGAATATAAATCCCAAGAATCCTGAAATCGGAGTCAGGTCTTTCAGTGACGACCCTGAGACGTGCGCAAAACACGCTGTCGCTCTGCTGAAAGGTTTTCAAGACGGCAACATAGCGGCAACCGCAAAACATTTTCCCGGCAGAGGCGATTCGGCAACCGACGCCCATGATGTGCTGGATGTAATAAGAGCCGACAAAAAGAGGATGCAGGAAGTCGAATTATATCCTTTCAGAGCGGCAATAGCCGCGGGGGTAAAAGCCATTATGACGGGGCATTCTGTTTACCCCGCGTATGACAATAAGTTCCCCACGACTTTGTCTGAAAAGATCCTTACAGGGCTCTTAAGAAACGAATTGGGATTCGAGGGCGTTATTGTTTCTGACGCTATCGGCATGGCCGCAATCCTTAAGAAATGGCCTCTCCCGCAGGCCTGCGCAATGGCAATAAGGGCGGGGTGCGATACGATACTTTTAAAAGCCGATGATGAATCGAGGTCGCAGTGCTTCTTTGGACTTTTAGAGGCCATCAGGACGGGCTTTTTGTCTGAGGAAAGATTGAATGAAGCCGTTACGCATCTTCTGAGAATGAAATATGACCAGGGCCTGTTTGAAACAGCTGGCAAAAAAGACCCGAAGAAGGCGCAGGCTTACGCCCTTAGCAAACAAGTTATAGATTTCTCCTGGGACATAGCGAAAAAGGCTTTGATTGTTATGCGGGACGACAAGAAGATGCTGCCTTTGAATCCCAAGCAGAAAATGTTGGTTATCGAGCAGCGTATTCCTTATGAATTTTGCGGAAAAGACCCTTATATGCATCAGCATATGTTCTGCGAGGATATGGTGGAATATAATGAGAATTTGATTCTGGTTGATACGGATTTTGCTGCAACTGAGGACGAGATTGCGGAGTGCCTCGGGCTTGCCAAACAGGTGGACCTTGTTGTTATGACCAATTATTACGCCCGAATTGTCAAATCGGGCAACAATCGGCTGCTTGTCAAGAAGCTCAAAGAAGCAGGGAAAAAAATCGTTGTTGTCACCAACTACCCATACGTGGAAGGCACAACGAACGAAGCAGATGCTGTGGTCTGCAATTTCAGCGGCACACCTGATTCCATAAAAGCAGCAGTTGGGATGTTGTTCGGAAAGATTAAACAATCGCCCAAGACAAAATTACCCATAAAACTCGGCGTCCAGAAGGAAGCTCCTGTAAAAAAACCAAAACCGCCGAAGAAACATCCTCTTGGTCTGTCATATTGTTGACCACGGATTAACGCAGATTAGCATGGATTAAACGGCAATAGAGGAGAATTATATGCCAAAAGCAGGCTGCTTAAAAATAAGTGACGTGTTGACAATTTCAGGGGCACAAATATCTGATATTTATAAAAAGAATAAAATGACGGTTCATTTTCAGGGAATGTCAAAAACCCTTCAATTCCCTCATACCATTGCCCTACAGGGCGCTCCGACCTGTTCGATAGGCATATCTCCCGAAGGTTTATACAATAGACTTAATGATGCCGGCAGATTGATTTTATTAAATCAAAACGCAATTCAATTTGCCTCTGCGCCATTTATCCGTTTCGGTGATAAATTTGTTATGCTCACTACAAGAAATCCCGAGGCGGTAGAAGGTCCTGATGATGTACCTGCCTTGAAAAATTATTATCATCCTTCTGTACCCGAAAAGAACGTCTCAATTTCTATTGCTACGCCTTTACTGGAAATTGTCTATAAATTAGGCAAGTGGCGTAAGCCATCCCCTAGCGGAGTCAAAGTGACAAAAACAATGATTTCTCCTTTTCTTTCTGGGAATGCCCAGGCCCTAATGCCTATCAGCGTAGAGGAGTATGAGGTAGCCAATACTTCAAATCAGGCTCAGGAAATTACATTAGTGATACCCAGACCATCCCTGGTAAATCTTCAAGAAAAGGAATTAAAACCAACGGACCAGGACACTGTTTATATATGCTCAACACCAGTGAAAGGCCATGTGCATGAAGATTTTAGTACTGCGGCAATAAGGGGAGTGGTGATGGCAAGTAAGGAATGCCAGGACAGGATGGTTATTGCCGTGCCGGAGATGAGAGGCGTAGAAATAGATACACAACCTTATTTTTGCTTAAACAGGCTTAAACAGGATTTATTGTTGAATGATAATGGCAGTTTTTACGAAAAGAGAAAACCTATACTTAATCAAGATTATGGAGCAGCCATCAGTGTTACTTTTACATTAAAGCCGAAAGCAACCATAAAGATACCGGCTGCCTCTGTTTTGGACTTCCCACAGCAGCGGTTTATCGACGGGAAAAAATTCGAACGTAAATATATTAAAAGTTTTAAGGATAAAAAAACCAGAGCCGTGGATATGGCGAAAATTGCTTTGGATAATTATCCTAAATGGCTGAGCCGGACAATAACAATCCAAAGCAGGATATTTGATCAGATACAGCAAAGTCCATCATATAAGAATGATAGGAATGGTGCATTGAGACTGACCCGATTGATTTTAAACGAATTTAGTTTTCCGTTGTCAAATGCCGCAGTCTGGGTTGAAGA
>CAZVUF010000250.1:0-3843 GCA_964629355.1 uncultured Pirellulales bacterium
TTGTGCGGAAGAGTACCTGCGCGGGTTCTTGGCGAGGCGCGGCAAGATTTAAAGGGTGACGGTGATTGGGTCGCCGTCTTTGAGGTTGAGCTGGGTTCGCAGGTGGTCGGCTGCGATGATTTCCAAGTAATCCTGCGGGTAGGTTGGGGTTTCGGGGATTATGATGGCGCATTCCCGCTCGGCTATGTGGGCTTTGTGGAGTATGCCAGGGCTGTAGCCTTGGGCGGGGCTGATTCTTGTGGCGTCTGGGGTTTCTAGAAGTTTTCTGCGCGTTGCAGTTTCCTTAGAAAGGTGGAGATTCAGTGTCCCTGGATACGGGGTGTAGCCGAGCGCCTTTTGGAGTTGGTGTTTGACCCAGGGTAGGGTGAGGTATTTTTTGCCTTCGCCGTTGCCTGTGAATACGGTGCCTGTGAGCGTTGTTTTTTTCATGGCTTTGCGGGGGCGGGGGGTTTTTGTTGTTTTAGCCATTTGGCGGCTTGGGTGAGGACGGGGTCGGTGGATATGTCGATTACGGGGATTATCATTTTTTCTTTGGTTTCTATGGTTGGCTGGTACTTGGGCATGAGCGTGTAGCCGACGTATGTCCAGTAGACTCTTCGGGTTTCTATGAGTTCTTTGGCGACGGCGCTTGTGGATGCGGGGAGGGGAAAGTAGAGGAAGACGACGCCTTCGGTCCAGTAGAGTCCAGCTAGTTTGCCGCCGGCGATTACGGATGTGAAGCGAGCAAGGTCTTCAGGGGTGTGGAAGGGGTTTTGTTCCATGATGACGATTTCTTTGAAGGGTTCGTACTTAACCGTGACTTTACTTTCACTCATAAATGGTCAACCTGCCTGTAAGCATAGATTGTTGAGAAGTCCCCTTTTAACCTTACCATACACATTACGTGTAAAAAGGTTCTGTGTGATCTTCTACCTCAATCGCAAGGAAAAGATAAGCAGCCAAGATTTATATGTTGATATTGTTATACGGAGATGGTGAAACTGGAGGAATCACGAATTATATACACGCTAGTACCTCCGCGTGCAGGCGGCATTGTATTTTTGTGCAGCAATTTTACACACAATTTTCCTGAATCCGTTCCTTTGCAGGCACGGCTCAAAATTAATGTAAGGATGGTAAATAGATATGCCCAATAGAAATTTCCACCTTTTCATTAGCCCTAAGCACTTTGAAAAATGCTTGGAATATGGATTATTTGGCGTTAGCGAGAGAAAGATGAATGAGTTGGCAAATGTTCATAGAGGCGATATAGCCTTTTTTTATACGACCGAAAAAATTGGTACCCGAACAATTGGTCAAATTTATGGACCGTATGAAGTAACTAGTGAACTATTTTACAACGAAAGCATTGTATGGGAAGGGACGAAGGAAGATATAGCAAAAGACAAGTATCCTTTTAGAATAAAATTGAGGCTACTGAGCGAAAACATTTGTACAGAACCTATATCAGTCCAAAAACTGTGGGATTTGAAGGAAGAAGATAAAATTAAGACTATAATGGACAGTTCTGCACTCATCAATAAAGCAGTATGTAATCTTTTTCTTGACGAAGGAAAGCTTCTGTTACAATCATTAATTCAAGCAAATCAGTTTCCAACAGAAGAAGAGCCAGAATATACAGGTCATAAATTTGAAGAAAAAGAAATAGATTTTTTTGGAAGCCGAGGCACAAAGAACAAGTTCAAAAGCGAATCATATCTTGAATCGTATCTTCTTAAAAATTCAGTGAAACTACATGAACTAAGCGGATTCCCTGCTGGAAATAACGAAAAATTTCAAACGGATATAATGAACCAAGTGAGGACTTACGTGGCTGGTGGAGCAATTGACATTATTTGTCTCTATAAAAAGAGGATAATTGGCATCCCGTTAATTCTTAGTACAGCTGTTTTTGAGCTAAAAAATGCTGTTTTGGAGAAAGACAATGTTGATCAATTGACCGAATACATTGAGTGGGCAAGCAGACTAATTCCAGGCTCCAATATAGATATGATTCAAGGAGTGCTTGTGGGATGTAAGTTTGGTCGCGATGATGAAAAAAGAAAAAGGGATTTGCTGAGTCGCATTGAAGAAATGGAGAAAAAATATAAAATTAAAGCCTACCAATACACAATTGACGGAGCTAAAAAGGAAGCTATTTTTGAAAAGATAAGTAAATAGGAGACGCTTTTATGTTAGATCGGAAAGTTGTTGAAGAATTTCTCCTTGAAAAACTAGAGGATGCTGATATTCCCAAGAAAATTAAGAAAGAAGAAATAGTGGAAGCATTTTGTGAATTCACCGAAGATGACCTCTATGAATGGTTAAAAGACAATTTTAACACATTTTTCAATCATGGAAATCCTGATTGGGATTGGATCGAGAAATACGTACAACAACGAATTAGTGGGACCAAATAAGGATTAGAGACTGTCCACTCCGGCAAATAGTTACGTACATAATACTTTAAAGTTCAGCGTTTTATAGGCAATTATAGAGTCGATTGTATATTGCCAAGAAACAAAAAAGTGGACGGCCAAAATGTACTTTATCACTATATACAGAAAACTATTATGAGCAGAGATGATGAATTCTCTAAAGATCTGCTGAAACGCTTACTCGTTGACCTTTCAATATGGATTCCAACCAATTTCTATTGCAGACTTCCGATTATTCTTCCATACGTTGTTAGAGATAATTCTTGTAGAATAAAACAACAAAATGGAGAGGATAAATGGGGTGCTGCTAATTCGGACGGTTTCTTGCGAGACGACAATACCCTGTTAAAGGGGATTGTTCGAAGCTTTGCAATTAGAAGCAAAAAAATCGCAGTGTACAACGGCAAAACATTGGGAACAGGTTTTGTGGCGAGTCATATCTGAGGGGAAATTGCAATAAACAACAATTGCATTATTTCATCACGGCATCACATGCTTAACTCCTTTGTTCCCAATCTGGTATGGTTGCCTGTTCAAATATCCAAGTTATCTGATAGAGAAGGCTCTTATGCCCAAAAAATACTGCAATCTCTCTCTTACGCTATATATAAAAAGATTAACATGCCGAATGATATATCGTGCGTCTGGGGAAGCATGCCTTTTCCCGAAGATTTTGAGGTCTTTGATGTAGACTTAACAAAGATTAACTATTTTATTGTACCTGATTCGTGGCTTAAAAAAAGAATCAGCGGTCTTATCGCAGAGATTGATAATATAGTTACCATAGACAAAATTGACACCATAACACGCTCCAAAGTAAAATCGAGGCGGTATCTGCCATCTTTGAAACAAATACCGATAGAACAAAGAAGAGAAATGAACGAATGGCTTTTGACATATCAACATTGGTTGCGTTCTTGATTCTTTACGTTCAGGTGTAGCGAGATTTTAGATTCGAGCACAAAACTTAAAGAATTTCATGCATTAGTTTTCAACGAGTGACAACACATAACTTGGGATTTCTCAAGTTTAGCTGATTCGTTTGTAAATTTCTTGGTAAATTGGTGAATTTCGTTAGGGTTCTTATAGGGGTTGTTGGCTCTGGGTTTTTTTGGTGGAATGCCGTGGGGGGTGAAACGCCAGAGCGCACGCGTACAAGTGTTTTTCCGGGCTATTCTTTACGCCCCGTTTCACAAGCAAGCCATCACGCACAGGTTTACGCTATGGTTTAATCTATTTATAGGGGGGTATAGACAAAAAATCGCACGTTAGTTCAGCCCATCAAAACACCAAACACGCGTTTTCACGTCGGAAAATTAATTAAGAAAGAACCAGTGATAAACTCCGCATACAAGGTGATTATTAATGGCTATAAAAGTAGGAATTAACGGATTCGGAAGAATCGGACGCTTGCTCTACCGCGCAG
>CAZVUF010000251.1:0-3799 GCA_964629355.1 uncultured Pirellulales bacterium
CAGCCTGATTGGGCTCGTTAACGTCAGACTTGGAGGAAGCTTGTTCAGGTTCCGGTGCTGTCTGGGGAGGTTGCTCTTTAGCTTGAGCCTCAGTCGAAGAAGATTCAGCCTGATTGGGCTCGTTAACGTCAGACTTGGAGGAAGCTTGTTCGGGTTCCGGCACCTTCCGGGGAGGTTGCTCTTTAGCTTGAGCCTCAGCCGAAGAAGGTTCAGCCTGACCAGGCTCATCAACGCCAGACTTGGAGGAAGCTTGTTCAGGTTCCGGCGCTGTCTGGGGAGGTTGCTCTTTAGCTTGAGCCTCAGTCGAAGAAGATTCAGCCTGATTGGGCTCGTTAACGTCAGACTTGGAGGAAGCTTGTTCAGGTTCCGGCACCTTCCGGGGAGGTCGCTTTTTAGCCTGCTTGGCATTCACCTTACGTTCTGAAGCTACCTTTGTTTTTTTTCGTCTGCGAGTAGTTTTTTGCTTTTTTTTGGCCATGGTTACCGGCTTTATACCCAAAGCAGTCTTTCCACCCAACGCTCAATAGACCTGAACTAAAGTAAAGCAATAATGGTGCCAGAGCCACCCACAGAGAACAACTTAAATGTAATTGCCAGCATTTGGCTGAAAAATCGGGCTCTGTGACCAAAAATTTGAGGTTTTGATTATAAAAGAAATGTCAGGATTCTATACAACCCGATAGGTTTTCTGACATAATTCTTCATTCATCTTAAACGTATCAAGGCACTGATTCTATACAGAATCCTGCTTTTTACCGAAGGGCAATTAAAGTGAGATTAAGTGACCAATACCGATTGAGGTTCAAAAGCTTCGATGATATTGTTTCGTAAGCCATCCACAACTCTTCCGTCGAAATGGTCTTTTGAGTTTCTTTTAATATTATATTGCTTCACCTTTGCATAGAGGGTCGTTCTGGTTATACCAAGTAAAGCTGCGGCCTGAGTTTTTCGCCAGCCGGTTTCTGCCAATGCTCGAGCAACCAGCTCACGTTCAGCTTTAGCCAGAGAAAAATCATTAATAGGTTTCCGACCTGGAGCAGAAGTCTGCAACTGCGTAACCTGCTCGGCCCCATCTGGAAATTCCTCTGAAGCCTGTTCAAATTCGCCAAGCTCTGTCATGTCGCATTCTGTTGGATTTAATATAATGTTGCTAAGGCCTATTTTGTCCGTTGTTTCAAAAAGAATTGCCCTGTCGATAACATTACGCAGCTCTCGGACATTGCCAGGCCAATCGTGTTTCAGAAGAGCTTCAATCGCAAACCTGGTTAGAGAGGTTATTTTTCTATTCTTCTCTGGGCAAATAGTCGATTTTTTAACAAAATAATCAGCCAATAGTGGGATATCCTCTTTTCGGTCGGGCGATCTAAGAGCGGCAATATTTACAGGACATATGTTCAGTCGATAATAAAGGTCGCTTCGAAAACGATTAATCTTTGTCTCTTTATGCAGATTGCGATTGCTTGAAGCTATAACTGTTGCTTTACATGTAATATTTTTAATACCGCCTACCTTTCGAAAGGTCCTTTCCTGAAGAACACGCAGCAACTTAGCCTGCAGGTCCAGCGGCATTTCACTTATTTCATCAAGGAAAATCGTGCCTGCTCCAGCCCACTCCAGCAGCCCGGTCTTATCCCGGTCGGCTCCTGTAAAAGAACCTTTGACATGGCCGAAAAGCTCGCTTTCGAGCAGATTTGCCGTCAAAGTTGCACAATTTATAGCTACAAACTGCTCATTAGGATGCCTTAACTTATGTATTGCTTTAGCTGCCAACTCCTTGCCTGTGCCTGTCTCACCTATTATCAAAACCGGGTTGCATCTGCTGGCAGCTACAAGTTTAATCATTTTAAATGTCTTAACGAATGATTTGCTGCGGCCAACTACACCTAAGGATGCGGCGCATACGTCAACAAAAAAATTGCTGATGTTTTTCTCGGCAGTGTCAATTTCACATTTATTTTTTATTCGATGTGCAATCTGCCTAAGCAGATCAGAATTTTGCTTCGATGGCAAATAGGCATAGATGCCCATTTGCATAAACTGAGAAGATTTATCAGGATTCTTTTCATCACCATCAACTACTACAACAGGGACATTCTCTAAATTATTATCGGTCGTTCCTACAAATTCCTGGATATGACTCGGATTAAACCTGCTGTCAATGACAATTAAATCCGGTCTAACAGTCTCAACGATATCAAAGGCTTCCGCCAAATCGTCAGCTACAAATATTTCCTGGCTGACTTGCCGAGCTAATTGTTGAACTTCAACGTCCTTGCTTATTACAACAATCCTACGGAGTAAACTCATCTTGTTACAAAACCTTTAGCCTTATCAAGACTATGCTTTTTTGCTATAACGATATTTACAAAAGCGGATACATTAACCCCTCAAATTATACATACGGATTAATCGTCAGATAACGCTAAGCAACTTTAATTTTTTATGGGACGGGCCAATAATATCAAAAATATTTTTTACATAAAAAAATTACCAGCATCAAGTGACATTTTTATTGGACGTTGCACCTATAAACATTAATTTTTTATAGGACGTACAGATGTCACCTGCTCGACTGAAAATCAATAGATATAGTTCTTTGTGTCGTCGTTAGGAAAGAACCGGCAAAAACTTCTTAAAAACGGAAAAATTTGTCTTTCGAAAATATCTGTTTAAGTAAATTTTAGTATCTGCCCGTTTTTTATATTCACATAAAGTATGCTTTTGTAAGTAGTTATATAGAACAAAAGCTTATTTATTTCAACGTGGCACAGCAATTGCTAATTTTCATTTAGCGCTTGTATTGGCACAACTTGTTTAGGGATTAAAACTTTCCAACGCGCAGACGTACAGGTTTATGATTTTGGTCATTTTGATAAGGTAAAAATTTATGGGTACGTTATCAGCAATAAGCTCAGCAAGTGACATCCAAATGGATTATATGAAACTTCTTGTAACGCAATTGCAAAATCAGAATCCTCTTGAACCTTTGGACAATAACGAAATGGCTTCACAACTGGCACAGTTTTCACAACTGAACCAACTCGAAACAATAAACCAAAGTTTTGAAAGATTGCTTACATCCATTGAGCGAAACTATGCCGATTCATTGTTAGGTAAAGATGTCTCATTCCTTGCACAAACGGAAACGGGTAGTATTGATACTTATGAAGGTAAAGTTGAGCAAATCTATCATAACTTTAACGGAGAAATCTGGTTGGCGGTAGGAGACCATACAGTCAGGCTGGAAGATGTAATAACAGTCAAAAACTAAAAGCAGATTGATATTTGTAGAATAGGGAGAAATAAAAATGGGTTTTGCATTATCAGCAGCAGTTACAGGGCTACAAGCCCACCAAAAAATGCTCGATATCGCCGGTAACAATTTAGCCAATGTAAACACAACCGCTTTTAAAGCCAGCAGAATATCATTTTCTGAGCTTTTAAGTGAGATCGTAAAAAAGGCGTCACAGCCTACAGCTACAGTAGGTGGCACCAACCCCCAACAGATGGGTAGTGGCGTCGGGATAGGTGGCATAATACCCAACATGGCACAGGGCAATATCGTAAATACCGGTAATCCTCTTGACCTGGCAATGGAAGGAGAAGGCTACTTTGTACTTAGTAACGGCCAACAAAACATTTATACCCGTTCAGGAATATTCGCTGTTGATGCAGACTCAAATATGGTGGACCCTGCTACCGGTTATCTTGTGCAACGTATTGGCTTAGAAGGAGAAAATGAAGGTTTCCAGACACCTGGTGATAGTAATGTACACATCCCTTATGATGCCGCGATGCC
>CAZVUF010000252.1:0-3773 GCA_964629355.1 uncultured Pirellulales bacterium
CGTAAGGCATTGTGTTATCAGAAGTAAGGGTGTTCAGGACGTCATCAAATGACATTTCCTGAGACTCCGATATAGTGCCTATGGGTATCGCGCTCATTCGGTGAGCTTTGCGAAGGGCATCTTTGGCTTTATTGGCGGCGATGGTGAAAAGCCAGGGCCTTAAAGGCCGGTTCGGATCAAAACTCTCTCGGCTGTTAAATAATTGCAAAAAAGTCTCTTGAAATATATCTTCAACCATGTCCTGCCGGTTAAGAAACTGTTTTAAAAATGTATAAAGACTATTTTTGTAACGACTTACAATTTCATGGAATGCACTTTCATCACCTGCCGCGTAGCGGTCGAGAAGCTCTGCATCGGTTGGTTTTTTTAAGATACGATTCATATTTTTTAGGATTTCAAAAAATATATTATACCTGATTTGTCAATAAATCAAAATCTTTATGAAGGGAATAGAGATTAACTTTTTGGTCAGAATCTTAATGAAATCTATGTAGGTATAGATATGGTTCTGTGTTTAGACCCACTGGCGTCGGATTTCCACTTACGTTTCGCCATTTAGTTTGTAAGACTCTGAATAAAAAATTTTATAAGTGCTTAATATAGAAGAACATAAGTGCATAAGAAACGTTACAAAATGGCAAAAATGAATAAAGTTCCACAAAAATACGAGGTTTTTCCAAAAAATAACAAGGGTTTCAGGCCATTAACCACTTTTTGAGTTTTTGTTGACTTTGGGCTTGTACAGATATGGCAGGGAAATGCCAAAACCGAACGGCAAAATTCGAAACCAATTTGAATTGTTGGAAAGTAGAATTAAAAAGGCAATCACAGATTCAAAATAAACCAAGGTTTTGGACGGCACAGATTAGCTTGATGTTCAATGGTTGTCTTGACGATCTGGGAACGTGTGATTCAGATGGTGAAAACCTGGAGATTCTACTTGCAATTGGAGTGTTTGGTTTGATATAAATAAATATATAGAGAACTGCGGATTTTGGTTCTTTGAGGCCCTTGTCTTCGCAGGAGTAATCCCCGCTTTCGCGGTTTTGATGTCATTCCTGTAAAAGCAGGAATTGTCCCCGTGTAAGCTGGGATTTAGCGGTTTTTTGCAGGGAACTTGAGGTTTATATCACGCAATCAGGATTTTCATACCCCGATTAGCAGCCTTCATTGGGTTTTGTAAGGAAGGAGGTAGAAAGTCAGGTCAAATAAAACTTCTCTTTTTCAGCACGAAGTTGAGTGCTTGGTTTAGCTATAAGTACAGCAGTTGCTGATTCGGTTGCCTATGTAAATTCTTCCGAGACGATAGTTACCCCGGTGGAGGTATTGCTCTGCCGGTAGATGAGTAGAAGTCAATTGAATTAAGTCGCAGTGCGACTGATGGTAAGGAGTAAATATCATGAGAATAGTTTGGTTGACAGCAGCTTTGTTGATAGCATTCATGGGATTCGGTACAAGCTACGCGCAAGACGAAGTCGAAAATATACTGGATAACGGTGGCTTTGAGGACGGTGTTGTTGAGCCGTGGATTACATATGGTAACGTTACCACAGAAGTGGTTGAAGAATTGGTGGGCGCAGCGGTTCCCGAAGATCCGATTGAGGGAGACTTTTGTCTACATATTGAGGTTCCCACAGCAGGGGCAAATTTCTGGGATAGTTGGATAAAGTATGAAGGTCTTGTTTTTGAAAAAGGCAAGTATTACACTCTTTCCGCCTTTCTCAAATGCAAGGAAGGTACACTGCAGATCGATTTCAAGCCGGAACTGAACGCAAATCCATGGACAGGATATGGTGAGCAGTCCTTCACCATGACCGATAAATGGGCGGAATATAGCGTGACAACTCCTGTTTTTACTGGGGACGTCAGTTCTGCGGACGTCGTGTTCCTCATGGCTTATGCAGCTGGTGATTTTTGGATAGATGGCATAAGATTTTACGAAGGCAACTATGTCCCACCTGTTCTCAGAAAAAAAGTTACAGCTTCGAGCCCCAGTCCTGGAAAAGCCGCCGTTGACGTACCTCGCGATACAGTACTGAGTTGGGCACCGAGCCCATTAGCTGACACGCACAACGTATACTTCGGCACCGTTTATGACGATGTCAATAATGCTGATACCACCAATACGCTGGGCGTGCTGGTCAGCCAGGGTCAGGACGCCAATACGTTTGATCCGGCCGGTTTACTCGACTTCAGCCAGACATATTACTGGCGGGTCGATGAGGTCAACAATCTTAATCCGGAAAGCCCGTGGAAAGGCGACGTCTGGAGCTTTACTGCTGAGCCTTTTGTTTATCCAATTGAGAACATTACCGCTACAGCTTCCAGCTGGCAAAGCGGAATGGGGCCCGAAAATACGGTTAACGGCTCCGGATTGGATGATAATGACCTGCACTCGACAAATGATGCAGCTATGTGGCTAAGCGGTACCGCTGGGCCGCAGCCGACCTGGATACAATATGAGTTCGAAAAAGCCTATAAACTGCATGAGATGTGGGTGTGGAACTCTAATATGGCGATTGAGCCTCTTTTCGGTTTGGGGCTGAAGGACGTTACGATTGAGTACTCGACCGACGGCGGCGACTGGACACGATTGGGTGGCGTACCTGAATTTGCTCAGGCCCCGGGAACGGACGGTTACGCATACAATACTACCGTTGATTTTGGCGGTGTGGTAGCAAAGTATGTCAAGATTATCGCTAATAGCAGTTGGAGCGGAATGGCCCAATACGGCTTGAGTGAAGTCCGGTTCTTCTATAAGCCCGTCCGTGCAAGAGAACCCCAGCCGGCTTCCGGCCAAACAGATGTGGCTCAGGATGTGTTCCTTAGCTGGCGAGAGGGAAGAGAGGCATCCTCGCACGAAGTGTACTTTAGTACCGATAGGCAGGCCGTAATAGACGGTACGGCCCTTGTCGATATAGTAAGCGAAAGTAGCTATGATCCCAGTTCCCTTGAATTACGGAAGACTTACTACTGGAAAATTAATGAGGTAAATGAGGCTGAAAGCCCCAGGTCCTGGGAAGGTGACGTATGGAGCTTTTCCACATTAGAGTACTCTGTTGTGGATGACTTTGAGCAGTACGACGACATCGATAATAAGATATTTGATGTGTGGGGAGACTACTTCGTGAATAATACCGGCGCGACAGTGGGTAACTTTGATCCTCCGTTTGCTGAGCGAAGTATAATTCACGAGGGCTCACAATCCATGCCCTTGCGTTACGACAACGATGGTACGGTGAACGAAGGTACCAGCTATGAGCAGAGCGGGACGCTGCTTTATTCCGAAGCCGAACGCCAGTGGGAAGTTGCTCAGGATTGGACCAAGAACGGTGTTGAGATGCTGACGCTGTTCTTTATGGGCAATCCACAGGCCTTCGTAGAGTCGTCGCCTGGCAACATTGTAATGAGTGGTACTGGCACGGATATCTACCAAACGACTGACGAGTTTCGCTATGCCTACAAGCGCCTTGATGGAGATGGCTCGATCACGGCCAGGATTGATAGCATACAAGACACCCACGAATGGGCCAAGGCTGGACTGATGATTCGTTCGCATCTGGAGCCACGTTGCATGCAGGTACACATGGTCGGCTCGCCCCGTAACAGAGTTGAGTGGATGTATCGGCCTGCAGCCGGTGTGGTAACTACAGAGAGATTCACAGAAGTGGATTCGACACCGTTACCTCACTGGGTCAGGCTCACGCGTCGTGGTAATACATTCATCGGCGAGCACTCTGCTGACGGACTCAACTGGTCCAGCATAACGGAAG
>CAZVUF010000253.1:0-1479 GCA_964629355.1 uncultured Pirellulales bacterium
GAAAAACTTTCTGATGTTGAAAGGTTATTTAGGAAATTTAGGGGTGAAGGTGGGGTAGAAACTCCACCTTTAGAAGTTCCATCCGTAAAAACCCCATCGATGGCCGAAACGGAAATATCTCCTGGTTTAACTCGGAAATTTCCTGGACTTGCTGTGCCTATTCCCAAAACAAAAACCCAGAAAGTTGTCGAACCCTCAATGCGGCTAAAGACCGGATATGGGATGAGGGGTGAGTATATGGCTGGGACGAGACCGATAACTGGGCAGGAGAGGATTGAAGTGCAAAAGACTGAAATTCCAAGACTTCTGCAAAAAGCGTTGTATCCTGAATTTTACTGGATGACCTCAAAAGATAAACAGAATTTCAACGAAATTATAAGTAAGGTGAATGGCTTAACCCCAGAGGAAAAAACGGAATTTCTGGGCGTTTTAAGAAGGAATAATGTTAATTTAATAGCTCTTGCAGTTAGCAGATTATAAAAATGGGCAGATTTGCAGATTTACTTGAAATGCCGAAAACAAAAACTGAACCGGCGGGGGCTAAACCGGCGAGTGGAAGGTTTGCAGATATTACTGCGTTTATAAATGAGACTGAAAGAAGTTTTTTTGAGAACATAGAAGAATCGTGGCGCAGGGGCGATGCAGATATTCTCAACTCTATAGCTGCTTATGAGAACTTAATAGAGGGCAAGGGCGGAGAGGAAGCGACACAGGCCGTGTTATCTACGAGGGAAAGACTTCGCCGGAAAGAGCAGATAGACCCGATAGAGGGAAATGTATTATCTAATCTCGTATATTCATCGGCGAAGATTATGCCTGGTATATGGCGGGGAACTAAAGCGGGTGGTAAGGGCGCGGCGATTGGTGCAGGTGTTGGTGCTGGCGCAGGTGCACTTGTCGGATTAGCTGCTCCGACTGTGGGCGAAGAACCTTTAACTGTAGCAGGCGGAGCGACCATTGGCGCAAAGGCGATGGCGAAACTCGGTTTTGCCGAAGGTTCTGCTTTGTTTTGGTATCGTCAGGGCGCTGGCGAGATGATGTTGAATATGCTTGAGAAGGGTTACGACCCAAAAATATCCAAGACTATTTCGCAGTGGGCGGCAATACCCTACGCTCTCATAGAATTGGTTCAATTAAAACAATTAACACCTGGCCTTAAACAGGGTGCTCAGAAAGTCGTTCAAAAGACAATGCTGAATATACTCGGCAAGGCAGCAAAAAAATATGGCACTACTCTTACTAAAGAAATTCTCGAAGAGATAGGACAGGAGATAGTTCAGGCCGGAGCAGAGGACATCAGTGCATACTTGAGCGGTAAAGGCGTAAAGATAAACAGGGATTATTTTAAGGAAAGAGCGGACAGGTTATGGCAAACGGGTAAGGGTGCTTTAGAATCTATGGCATTGTTGCCTATTCCTGGTGCAGTTATAGACACTGCCATTCAATCTCCCGGCGTTGCACAGGATACGATAACCCCTG
>CAZVUF010000253.1:1579-3749 GCA_964629355.1 uncultured Pirellulales bacterium
CCCCTGTTGAGCCGACCGTAACTGCGCCTACATTGTCGCCAGACATAGAACCTATCGTTACCGATTTGAACAAGATACTCGGAACTGCCGAAGTTGAATTGTCGAAACAGACTAAAATCAGGAAAGAGGAACTTGCTGCAAAGTTCGACAAGGTTCACGAATCCTTACAGACGCACGAAGGCGAACAGGCACTTTACAGTGCTCTCGGCAATCTCAAAGGTGAACTAACTAAATTGGGTATAGAGCCACCGATGGCGAGGGGTTTTACTACTGAAAACTATTTGAAAATGTTTAATGACATCAGGGTCTCGGAAAGACTTGACGATGGTGAAAAAGTGTCTTTGTTGAAGGCATTTCAAAAATTAACTAAAGAAGGCGAAATTCCACGACCATTTGAAATAGCTTTATTTGAGAGACAGTTCGGCTCTGAATTTGCAAAGACACTTGCGAAATTAAGACCTCTTGGTGAGCGTAGATGGCGACAATTCTTAGATGTAATTACCTTGCCGAAAGCAACTGCGGCATCTTTGGATATATCACGTTCTTTAAGGCAGGATGCTTTAATTGCAATCGGCTCACCTAAAGTTTTTGGTAAATCTCTTGCTGCTCAATATAAACTTTTCAGAAGTGAGAAATTCGCTCAGCAAATAGAAAAAGACATTAAAACCGATGAATATGCCCAGTTAAGAAAAAGGGCGGGTGTTACATATAGGGAACGTGGTGAGACCGCTGGTTACGAACAGAGACAGGAGCAGTTTGCTACGAAATACGCACAGAGGATTCCAGGCATATCACACAGCGAAAGGGCTTTTGTTGTCGGTGGCAATTATACAAGGGCATTATTCTTTAATAAATGGGCTAACCATTGGCAGAAGAATGGTTTTGCTGCTACGATGGCCGATTATAAAAATCTCGCTCATATAACAAACATCCTCACGGGCGAAGGTGATGTTAAATGGCTCGGCAAGCACGCAGATTTTGCCAATGCTTTGTTCTTTTCGCCGAGATTCTTTTCATCGAGAATACAGGCACTTACTACGTTGCTCGACCCGAAACTTGGATGGGCAACGAGAAAGATTCTTGCATATCACTTAACTTCTTTCGTGGCAACTGGGTTAGGAGTTCTTGGTCTTATGTCTCTCGTGCCAGGTTGTGATGTCGAAAAAGACCCACGCTCGGCGGACTTTGGGAAGATAAGAGTAGGCAATACCCGCATAGATTTTTGGGCCGGTTATACTCCTATTGCTCGTTTCGTATGGCAACTTATGACGGAGGAAAGAAAAACCCGTGCCGGCAAGGTGGTTCAGCAGGAAAGATTTGATACTATTGTGAGATTTTTGCAATCCAAACTATCTCCCGCTGCCGGATTTGCCCTCGATGTCGGCAGGGGCGAAACATTCTTCGGTCAAAAAATAGAGATGAAAGCCGACAGTCTTATCTGGCAATTTTTACATCGGATGGTTCCATTTGTTATTCAGGACGTTACAGATGCCGTTTTATATCAGGGATTAAAGAGTGGGATGATAGTTGCTCCACTTGCCTTTCACGGCATAGGGGCACAGACATATCCTATAAGTCGTGGTGCGGAAATACAGATTAAAAAGGATGAAATAGCAACCGAAGTTCTCGGCAAAAAGTGGGATGATTTAGGGGATGATGTTCAGAAATTACTAAGAGATGAATTTCCCATTGTGGAAGATTTAGAGCGCAAGGCCAGAAACGAAAGAGAGAACACGGATTTTATAGCCAAGATAGCAAATGAACAGAAAGAAGTCGGGGACAGGATATATAAAAATCTGCCACAAGATGTAAGAATAGAACTAAAGGATTTAGACCTTAACATAGGCGGGTTAAGCAGGAGAATCGGAACGCAGTGGTTTCTTAATGATAAAAGGTATCAGGAATATCAAAACCAAACATTTGTAATTCTTAATGGGACTTTGCCTTCGATGATTAGAAGCAAGAACTGGGACACTCTTGCAGTTGAGGAGAAAAGAATTCTTCTCGAATATATAATTACACAGGCGAAACAATATGCCAGAGATAATGTTAAAGAAAAAGCAAATATACAGGACTTGGAACATTTAGAGAAATATTTTAGAAGCAGGAAAGAATAATGGCAGGGCCAGAACCCATAATAATCCCGAATGACTGGGGAAGTGTTCAGGAT
>CAZVUF010000254.1:0-3747 GCA_964629355.1 uncultured Pirellulales bacterium
TTGCGAAAAGCTATTTTAGCCAAAGCCGACTTAGACGAGCTTGAGAGTATCCTCAAAAATAAGGGCCATACAAACATGCTTGAAGATGGCAAACGCCTAATTAACGAGGGAATCACAAACGAAGAGGAACTAAATAAAGTATGTGGAATTGTTTCAGGAGAAAATATTTAATCCCCACGTTTTGCGCGGGGTTCAAGTTTTACGCGGTTTCTAAAAGGAACACAAAATGGCGACATTCGAATATAACGCACTGACATCGGCGGGTCGGCTGATGAAAGGCACGATTGAAGCAGGCTCACGCGAAGAGGCCGGCGAGCTGCTTACTCAAATGCAGCTAACAGTCAATTCTGTTGAAAAAGCTAAGGCAGAAAAGCCTAAAACAGCAATTGGCAGAAATGAATTTGTACTTTTTAATCAACAGCTTGCCTCCCTTACAAAAGCTGGAATTCCTCTGGAAAGAGGTCTGCGAGAGTTGGCCAGCGATGTGAGCTCAAAATCGATGCGTAAACTCATTGACAATATCGCCAGTGAACTCGAAGCAGGAGAAAGTATCGAAAAAGCATTCGAAAAAAGACAGAAAGCTTTTTCGCCTCTGTATGGCCGAATATTAAAAGCAGGTGTAGAAACGGGAAGATTAAGCGAGATGCTGACCAGCCTTAACAGGCACCTGGAGATGGCTAATCAAACCAGAAGGATAATCTTTGAGGCAACCAGTTACCCTGCAGTTGTCCTGACGCTGGGTGCGATTATTGTGACCGCTATATTCCTGATCATAATACCGCAATTTGGGTCGATACTTGTGGATATGACAGTAGGCGAAAGATTGCCAAAGCTGACTCGGTTATTCTTAAGTATGGCGGAAAACGTGGTGCCTTTTTGGATAATAGTTGGCCTCTTTATCGCAGCAATAGTTTTTATATTCATGATGCTTTCAACTTTCTCAGCCGGGCGCAGATTCAAGGAATCTATCTTCATGAAAATTCCGGTTATAGGCAGAGTCTATCGAAGTAGCGTCCTCAGCAGGATGGCTGAAGCAATGGCAATGATGGTGGCGGCAGGCTGCGATATGCCGGCTTGCCTTAGATTGGCTTCCGGAGCAGCAGGAAGCGAGAAAATTATCCTGGAAAGTGAGACACTTGCCGGTCAAGTCGAGCAAGGCACCAACATCCTTGAGGCGGGACAATTTTGCAAGATAATACCAAGACTATTTTTATATTCAATCCAATTGGGTACGCAACGTAATGAGCTGCAGGACAATCTCTACAGTCTCAGCCAAATGTATGCAGAGCAGGCGCGATGCAGTCAGGCAAGATTACAGGCGGTTTTACTGCCTATTATGCTGATTGTAGTGGGAGGTATCCTCGCAACAGCTATCCTGGCAATGTTCTTACCAATGATACAAATCGTTACGACTTTATCTGATGTAGCGTGATTGGATTAATGTCATGGAAATTGTAGCACTGTATATTCTGATTCTGTTACTCTTTGCAATCCTGGGCCATAAAAAGCCGGATATTGCGATGCTTACGGCGCCAGTCGTTTGTCTTCTTTTGGTTTATGCCGCAGTTTGGCTCGACTTATTCGAGGCCATAGCATGCGCGCCCATTCTTTTTATTGTGACACTAATAGCGGTGCTTACATCAAGACGTGAACCTGATTCCGAGCAATGGCCTCATAAGCTGGCAAAATATATACTTATAAGCTGCGGTTTTTTACTGTTAGTAGCTTCTTCGTTAATTTTACTTGGTTTCGGCGGCTATTACGGTTTTATTCTTTTCGCATTTTTCATAGCTGCCATTGCACGCTTCGGTTTCATATCACGGGATGCAACCGCCTTATATGTTATTTCTACGATTGGCTCGAGCATGCGGCAGAATCTGCCATTGCCTATGGCGCTGGAATCAGCAGCCGGTGAACCAAGGGATAAACGCTCACGAATCCTGAGTTCAATAAAAAAATGGCTGGTACAGGGTTATTCGCTAAGCGAGTCCATTAAGCGAGGCTATCCCAAATGTCCGGGTTATGCAGTGGCAATGATAGCCGCTGCCGAGCGGATTGACCAGCTTCCACTTGCAATGGCGAGCATCGAAGCTGATATGCTGGCTAAGGCAGATGAGAGGCGAAAACTCAGGCCGGTGCACCCGCTCTATCCGTTAATATTAGTAACCTTTATGTTTCTTATAATGTGTGCATTAGCGTGGAAGGTGATTCCGACATTCAGCTCTGTTTTGATAGAAATGGCCGAAGGAGCAGCGCTTCCATCTGCTACTCAACTACTTATACGTGTCACTAACTATGGGTGGTTAATTGGGTTGTTTTTTGCACTAATAGTTATAGTGATTGTTCCTGTTTCGATGTTGATTAAGCTTCGTCCTCGTAGACCACAGAAGCAATACCTGTTTTCACGAATAGGTGATTTTATTAAATGGCATTTACCCGTTCTGCACTGGTTTGAGAGGAGCTATTCGATGGTACAAACCGTTGAGCTTCTGAGGCTGTCACTCAATGCCGGCTGCACTGTCAACGATGCAATTGCCAATACACTCGACCTGGACGTGAATAATTCTTTTAGAAAGCGATTGCAAAGATGGCTGGCAAAAGTAGAGGCTGGTGACAACATAGCCGCTGCAGCTAAAGAAAGTGGATTAGGCAGCACATTAGCGTGGGCATTTGATGATAAGGTCAATCAGGGAAACACTCTATCTATCCTTGAGACGCTTGAATCGTTCTATCGTTCTAATTACAGTTATTATGTTAACTTGGTAAGGTTCATAATGTGGCCCTGTGTGACAATTGTTATGGGAGTTATGGTGGGATTTGTAGTCTTTGCCATTTTTTCTCCTGGTGTTGCAGTTATCCATAATTTGGCGGAGCTTGTATATCCGTGAATCTTATGCGGAGCAAAGTTGTGTCTGGTAAAAATAAGATATACGATGGTTTTTTACTGACTGAAATGACGGTCGCCTTAACTGTTACAGGGATACTCCTTGTCGGATTTGCGCTGTCATTGCATGCATTTGCGACGTTCAATCGCTACCAGTTGGTAAGGCAGCGCTGCATCGCAGCGGCACAGGCGGAACTGGAGAGTATAAGTACAACTGGAAAACCAGTTCCTTCTGAAGATTTTAAGCGGCTTTGGCCCATGCTGAGTGTTTCTATCAAAAAAACTGCGGGAACCGGTCAATGGGAGGGAATGAAACTGGTCGAAGTGACAACAAAAGGAAAGAGCTTTCGCAGTGAAGTCAAAGTTCGGCTATCAAGATATATTTTGACTGAATCTATAAACGAAGGTAAATGATGAATATGCGCAAAGGCTTTACTTTAGTTGAAATGATTGTGGTAATGGCAATTATTCCATTTGCCGCTTTTGCTTTAGATAGATTATTCTACGCCTTTCTTACGGACATTCCACACTCTTCTCGGGTCATTCAGGAAAATACGACTTTGTTAAATATGCTAAGCCAAATGCGTACGGACATTGATAAAGCGAAGGGATTACCGCAATCTTTTTTGGGGCGTACCGCTGGTGATGAGCTGCTTTTGATTGAGCAGCATGATGATATAATTTGCTATCAATTAAAACAAGAGCAGGTGCTCAGATATGTGTTAACGGATGCCCAGGATGCCAATGGCGAAGATATCAGAGTTTGGTCGGTGCCCAACGCTGTGGTGCAATGGCATGTCTGGCGAAGTAACGGCAAAGGCTATGCTGTGGAAGTCAGTACCTCTGTAAAGCAAAAACTTCGG
>CAZVUF010000255.1:0-3717 GCA_964629355.1 uncultured Pirellulales bacterium
GTACCGTTTTCAGAATACTCAATCGTGACATCTTTGAGGCCAAAGCCGAGAAGATACTCAAACTGTGAATTATAGTTCCAGACCCACATCTCATGCAGTTTATAGGCTTTGTCAAATTCATATTGTATCCAAACTGATTGTGGTACGCTGCTGGTGAGCCACATAGCTGCATTATCTGTCGAGTGCAGGTCGTTATCATCCAATCCGGAGCCATTGATTGTATTTTCGGGTTCCCTCCCTGCTTTCTGGAAGCTGGAAGCGCTTACGATTATATTCTCAATCGGGTAGGTAAATGGCTCAGCCGTAAAGCTCCAGACGGAGCCTTTAAAGATAGTTTCATTCGGCGGAGCGTTGACCTCATCGACCCGCCAGTAATAGGTCTGGCCGAAATCCAGAAGGCCGTCAGGATCATAGGTATTAGGCTCTTGATCTTGACTTACTAACGCGCCCAGCGGATCTGTTCTGCTGGCGTCATTGACGTCGTCGAAAACTGTTCCGAAGTACACATCATGTTTGTCAGAATACTCCCCCGGCTTCCAGCTAAGGATTACATCACGAGGCACATCGGTGGCCTTGTCTTCAGGATACGGGTAGCTGCTAAGGCCGGGCGGAATATTTAATATGATTTGTTGAATCTCCGTTTGTGACAGCGCCCGGTTGTAAAGCCGCACATCATCGATTAGGCCGTTCCAATAGCGCCCCGTTGCCTGTGAATTTTCACCGATGTAAAGGTTAAAATCGCTAGCATTCAGTTGTCCCGTCGCCGCCTGTGCGACATCCAGTATACCATCAATATAAATTATTCCCTGGGTCCCATCATACACGCCGGCAACATGGTGCCACTGATTATCGGCTACAGCTTTTCTCCCATCAAACCACGGGTAGGGCGAGCTTACGGTGCCTTGAATGCCCAGGTGGATGGCATTGCCGCCTTGAGGCCTGCCCATTCTATAAGAGTTGTCACCCTTGGAGATAATGGTAGACCAATCGCGGGTGAACTTCTCGACCTTAATCCAGCATGCCATCGTAATTTGCTCTTGGATCTGAAACACCGGACTGTTTCCACAGTTTACATAATCTCCAGTGCCGTCGAACGCCAGTGCTCCTCCAACCTTTCCAGGCGCCCATTGTGGATTACCATTGACGGTGCCGTTGTTGTCGTAGCCACTGGAGTCATAGGCAATATTTCCGGAGCTCTCATCAAACATCCACCAGCCAACGAGACTTGGGTCAACACCTTTGGCTATGCTCGTAGCAACCAAGCTTATAACCAAACCAAAACAAACCAAATAAATCAATCCGCCACAGCGGATCTTCGCCATCCCATAAGGGATCTTCGATTTTCTCCACATAATATTCCTCCTTCATAAAAGTTAAGCAATTACTTCAGTGCTTTGGCCACATGCCAAAACACTGATTTCCTTTGAGGAGCATTTGAACCTTTAGCCTTGGTGATGCCCGTCTCCGATAATCTCCATGAGAAATACATTAAAATCTTGCACCCTCGCTCAACTTGATGATGGAAAATAGAAATTTTTTTAGGGCTTGGTTTTTTACCTCATTTCTTCAACAAACCCAATAAGGTTTGCTGAATGAAACATAGATACATTTACTCCGCAAGACAGAAATTATCCTGTCTTCAACGGTCTCACTTGAGTCGTTACCTTATACTCGTAAAGCAATTAGTGCCCAGGAATTAAAATCTATATATTCCAACTTATAATTTATAACATATTGGGTACTCTTAATTCAAGAGATTTTTTCGGTTTTTTATAGGACATGCCCCCTAATCTTTTGGAGAAAATTGTTTATCGAACGTAACTTTTGGCTCACTGGGCGTGTGTGTATCCTGCGAAAGGACTGGAAACAAAGTTTGTAGAGCAATATTAGTTTGTTTTCTATTTTCATCTTTTCCTCCCTCATTTATTGGCGCCGACTTCATATCAGATATAATTATATTTTTGCTCGTCTCGCGAAACTACAAAAATAACAGCAGCCGTAAACTTATATAACTTATGTTAGTATCTTGTTTTGAAGGGATTACATAATGATTAGAAATGTGACAGTCATCTCTCTTGTTATGGTGCTAACGCTTCTTGCGGGTTGTACCGCCGGGCAAACAGCAAAAACAGCCAAGGAAGGTAAAAAAATCCAGAAAATCCAGTACGTCGAAACGGGAACCGGCCGATGGCTCGTGCACGATGTGAACCGACCTGCGCCGCCAGTGATCACGCCTGGCACCGAGAGCACACAGGCCGAGCCCGGCAAAGCCGCTTCTGATGCAATAGTCCTATTTGATGGAACAAACCTATCAGGATGGACTTCCAGCAAAGGCGGACCGGCGAAATGGATCGTGCGGGACGGCTATATGGAGGCGGTTAAGAGCTCCGGTTCTGTTAAGACAAAGCAGTCCTTCGGGTCATGCCAGTTGCATATCGAGTTTGCTACTCCTTTAAAAGTCACAGGAAGCAGTCAGGGACGAGGCAACAGCGGAGTGTTTTTGATGTCAACCTACGAAGTCCAGATTCTCGATTCCTACGAAAATAAAACGTATCCCGACGGCCAGTGTGCTGCGCTATATGGCAGGGCCGTTCCTTTAGTCAATGCCTGCCGAAAGCCCGGCGAGTGGCAGTCATACGACATCATTTTCCATCGTCCTATCTTCAAAGGCAACAAAGTCGTGAGAAAGGCAACCTTCACCGTTTTTCATAATGGCGTGCTCGTCCAGGACCATGTCGAACTACAAGGGGGCACCGGCTGGCTTGGCCCGCATGCGGTGACTGACTATAAGCCGCACGAGGACAAACTGCCCGTGATGCTGCAGGACCACGACAATCCAGTTCGGTTCCGAAACATCTGGATTCGTGAGCTAAAAGATTAATATACGCATCAGAAAATAACTCCAACAGAACTCGGAAAGGTCCTTTCTGCGAATAATAGGTACCGCCATAAATGGCGGTTTCTATTTATTTGTTATTCCTTGAGATAAGGAGATAAGCACTATTCTTCCTTGCTCAATTAACAACCGAACTGTGAGATTGTTCAAGCCGTAATATCGCTGTTGAACCGATTTTTTCTGCCTAATTTCTCTGTCAATCGATGTTTTTTGCAAAATAACAGCGATTCTACATAATAACGATACGATAAACAACAAATTGCGTAGTCCCCACAATTCGTTGAAAGAGGCAGGAAATATTAGAAGTGAAAACGCGTTGCGGGAAATGACAAAGTCGCAGTCTTTGCATAATCCACGCCAGGCTTACCGAGGTTCACGGTTAGCTTGTGGGTTCCCCAACAAGGTTTATGTAGGATCTTTTTTGAGAGCCAAAGTGATACTTTGCATTGTTTAAGTTTTGTCGAATGTAATAAACAGAAAATAAGAGGAGGAATATTATGATTAAAAAAGGATTGTTTAGTTGGATGGTGCTTACGTTGATAGCTGCACCAGTTATTGCAACTCCAACGGTGACGGTCTCAAGGACACCGGGTACCTTTGAGTCCCCTTTGCATGGCGAATTTACACTGACCCCCAACAGTGAGTTGATGGCAATTAGCATAGAAACGGGCCCATTTCAATCATTCTGTATGGAGGCCAATGAGCTAATAGATCAAACTGGTAACATCACCTATGAAGTCGATGTGAGTGCAGTGGCAATTAGAGGTGGTCTTGGTGGTGGCGATCCCGACCCGCTCGATCCGAAGACGGCATGGTTGTAC
>CAZVUF010000256.1:0-3707 GCA_964629355.1 uncultured Pirellulales bacterium
TCTTTGTGTATCCGGCGAGCAGCCAGATACCGCACCTTTTAGGCGAGATAGAAAAGCGTGTCCAGGCAAAGGAGCGAATGCTTGTTACGACCCTGACCAAGCGAATGGCGGAAAACCTTTCGAGCTACATCGCGAATAAAGGTTTCAAGTGCCGCTACCTGCACAGCGAGATTGACACCCTCGAAAGGATTGAGATACTTCGTGATCTTCGTAACGGTGAATTTGACGTTCTTGTTGGAATAAATTTGCTGCGGGAGGGCTTGGATTTGCCGGAGGTTTCAGCCGTCGCCATCCTCGACGCGGACAAGGAAGGCTTTCTGCGAAGCCAGATTTCGCTGATACAAACTATCGGCAGAACCGCCCGGAATATCAACGCCACCGTCTTTATGTACGCGGATGTGGTTACAGAATCGATGCAAAAAGCTATTGACGAAACGAACAGACGCCGTACAATTCAGTTGGAATATAACAAGAAACATAATATTACGCCGGAAACGATTAAGAAGGAAATCCGCAAAAGCCTGACAGAGCGGATAAAAGCCAGGCATACTGCCCGCGAGGCGGTGAGCTTCGCCGACCACGAATACGACAAGGTCGAGCTGGCGAACCAGATCGAAAGAGAGATGTTCGAGGCAGCACAGACTCTCGATTTTGAGCGGGCTGCTTTTTTGCGTGACCAGTTACGAGAACTGAAGGAGCTGCCCGAGCTAATAATCACCGGCTCAAAAAGAAAGAAAAGTAACTTCTTGGCTGAAAAGAAGCAGCAAAGAAAAAATAAATCTTAACCGCGGAGGACACGAGGAAGTACAGAGGCAAGGTCTAAGATTATGTACTCTGTACTTTTTTATAAATATAAAGGGCAAGAACACGATGATAAAACTTAACATTGCACAAGTGAGGCCTTTGATTCAAATGGCCATCGAGGAGGACCTCGGAAAAGGTGACTTAACCAGCGATCTTCTGTTCAAAGATGATACCATTGACAAAGCAAACATTATCTCTCGTGAGGAAATAGTTGTCTGTGGAATGCCTGTGGTAAAAGAAGTCCTCAGACTTTATAATAAAAGACTTAAGCTGAAGATACACATAAAGGACGGTGAATCTGCTCACATAGGCCGAAAAATTGGCACCATCGAAGGCCCTCTGGATTCCATGCTCAGTGCAGAGCGAGTGATATTAAATTTCCTGCAGAGACTAAGCGGGATAGCCACCAACACACGCAAATACGTCTGGGCCATTCAGGGCACGAAGGCAAAGATTTACGATACACGAAAGACACTGCCCGGCTGGAGAATCCTTGAAAAGTACGCAGTACGCTGCGGCGGCGGTCATAATCACCGTTTGGGACTCTACGACGGTATCCTGATTAAAGACAATCATCTTGCACAATTGGGCAGAAACTTTCAGCCAAAGCTGAAGAAAATCGTCTGCGAAGCAAGAAAGGTAAAAGGCGTCAAATTCGTCGCGGTAGAGGTTGACCACGTCGATGACCAGCTCAACTACGTGCTGGAAATCCCAGGCATCGACATAGTGCTCTTAGACAATATGGGTCAGTGGCAATTTAAGCACGCCGTTGAGATGCGAAACAAAATGTGCGGCAAAAACAAAAAGCCGCTACTTGAGGCATCGGGAAACATCACGTTAAACAACGTCTCGGCTATTGCCCAGAGCGGCATTGACCGAATCGCTGTTGGAGCGCTGACTCATTCTGCTACAGCCGTTGATATCGGCCTTGACAGGTAATCTAAGCTATGCATCAGACCGAACTGCTCGACCCGGACAAGATAAAGGCAAATCTAAAAACTAAGCGCGTCGGGAAAAAAATCCTCGTATATAACTCAACGTCGAGCACAAATGACATAGCCGCCAAATATGCAAAGGATAAGAACAACGACGGTTTGGCAATTTTTGCAGAAGAGCAGACCGAAGGCAGAGGTAGAGCCGGCAATAAATGGCTCAGTAGGCGTTCCGATAGCATCTTATCCTCAATAGCTCTAATCAATAGTACACTAAAAGCTGAACTGCTGTCGCTTACCTGCGCAGTAGCTACCGCTGAAGCGATAGGCAGACCAGCTAATAGCGAAGCAAAAATTAAATGGCCGAATGACATATTACTGGCCGGCAAAAAAGTAGCCGGTATCCTGCTCGAATCAAAGCTTAACAACGGAGGTAACACATACATCATCGGTGTAGGAATTAACTGCCACCAAATGAAAGATTCTTTTCCACCTGAGCTGCAATCAACCGCAACGAGTATCGACATAGAAACTCGGACAGTATGCGACCGAATCTCACTGGCAAGGAGACTTCTGACTTCGATAGACCACTGGCTCGAAGCAGCGGAGAACAATCCAGGGAATGTCACCGACCGATGGAGTGAGCTAAGCGTTCAATTAGGCCACAGGATAACACTCTTGTACAATGGCAGAAAATTTGCCGGCAATTGTATTGGAATAGACCCTGAAAGAGGACTGATCCTCCAATTAGATACAGGTGGTGTAAGGATGTTTGACGCTGCCCAAACAAACATTTTAAAACAGTAGCAGTTTAATAAAAAACTAATCCTGGGGTTTCGTCCATCGCACAATTCTGTTATATTAAGACCCTTACAAATTGGATTACACAATACGAGATACGAAATACAATATACGAGGTTTAGTCATGATAGAAAAATTTGATGTAGTTGTAATCGGTGCAGGACCGGGCGGGGCACGAGCCGCCCGAAGGTGCGCACAAAAAGGAGCGTCTGTAGCATTAGTAGAGAAAGAGTTTATTGGTGGAACCTGTCTTAACTGGGGTTGCATCCCGTCAAAAGCTTTACTTGCTTCAGCACATGCACTACTGTCAGCCAAACATGCAGCCGAAATCGGCATCAACATCGGCTCTGCCACTCCGAACTGGCCCAAAATCCAGGAGAGAAAAGACGCCATTGTTGCAGGTTTCCGTAAAGCAATGACAGGCACCGCGCAAGCACACAAGATTAAAGTAATTTCCGGCCAAGCCATTGTTACTACACCAAAACGAATCAAAGTCGAGTCTGATGGTCAATCAATCGATATAGAGACCAACAAAATAATTCTTGCCACAGGTTCGGAATCTATTGAGCTTGCAAGCATACCTTTTGACGGCCAAACAGTTATTAGTAGTAAAGAAGCCCTGTCACTGCCGCAAATTCCCAAGTCGATGGTAATCATAGGCGGCGGCGTAATCGGCTGCGAGATGGCCTGCGTTTACGCCGCCATGGGAACAAAAGTTTCCATCGTGGAAGCACTCTCAAGGCTGCTTCCTATGGAAGATGAATGGGTCGGACGATTAGTGGAACGGGAATTTAAAAAACTCGGCATCGATTCAACAACCGGAGTGAAAGTCACTTCGGTTGATACAACAAATTCTCCGGCAAAGGTGGTTCTTGAGAACAGCCAGACAATTGAAGCTGAAAAAGTATTGGTCTCAGTAGGCCGAAGGCCAGCTATAGATAAAGATACAGTTAAAGCTCTAAATTTGAAAATGAACGGCCCTTCAATTGTTATCAATGAAAAAATGGAAACAAATGTCCCCGGCATCTATGCTATCGGTGATGTTGTGGGGACAACTTTTTTAGCGCATGGTGCTACTACCGAAGCGGAAGTGGCAGCAACCAATGCTACCGGCGGCAACCAAAAAATGACCGACTATGAATTAATCCCCAGGGTTATTTTCACCTTCCC
>CAZVUF010000257.1:0-3700 GCA_964629355.1 uncultured Pirellulales bacterium
GCCAGGATGTTAAAATAGCGAGCGATTACTACAGAGTGGTAGGCATTACCACTGAGCAGACCCGTACCAAGGTGGCAAGCAGTTTTGAGGACAAGGATGCCACGGGAGCAAAGAAGTCTGGTGCAAACCTGGGGGGTATCTATATTCCTTTGACTACGGTTAGAGATCGTTTCGGTGAGATGTCATTGCAGATTAGCGCAGGCAGTCGTAATATAGAAAAAGTTGAATTGCAAGAAATCATTGTAAAGGTGCGCAATATAGACGAGGTGCTGGGAACGCGCCAGAGTGTTCAGACGCTGATGAACCGATTCCACAAAAAAAATGACTATGAAATAACCGTTCCTCTGGAGCTAATGAGGCGGGCGAAGGAATTTCAGCGCATCTTTACTATTGTTCTCGGGTCAATCGCTGCGATTTCGCTTTTGGTAGGCGGTATTGGAATTATGAATATTATGCTGGCTACCGTCAGCGAACGAACGCGGGAGATTGGCATTCGTCGTGCCCTCGGTGCCAAGAAGCGAGATATTATCTTTCAATTCCTCTCAGAGACATTGATTTTAACATTGTCTGGAGGTGCCCTGGGAATTATTCTGGGGATTTTGATACCTTTTTTTGTGACACACTTTGGCCGAACGCGCACGGTGATTACGCCCAGCTCCTTATTCTTGGCCTTTGGTATTAGTGCCGCAGTGGGAATAACCTTTGGTTTGTATCCGGCCTATCGCGCCGCCAATATGGACCCGATTGAGTCTTTACGGCATGAATAAAATAGGCAAAATTCCGATTACCAAATGTGATACTCAATTCTTGACTCCTTAATCACATGTGACGACCGTGATAATCTTTACACCTATCTCAAAGGATTAAATCATTTCTTTTTTGCCTGAAATCGTGTAGTTTGTAAGACAGTTTAACTGTGTTATCTTAATTGGAATAATAATATGTTTGGAAAACGTATTCCTTTATTTAAGCTGCTTGGCTTTAGTGTCAGCATTGATATGAGTTGGTTTGTCCTTGCGGTGCTTATTATCTGGACCTTGACAACTAATGTTTTTCCAGACTATTTTAAGGATTTTTCAAAAGCCACTTATTTATGGATGGGAATCGCCGGAGCGTTAGGCTTGTTTGCTTCAGTTGTTTTTCATGAGTTCTGCCATTCGTTGGTTGCAAGGCGGTATGGACTGCCTATGAGGGGTATTACACTTTTCATTTTTGGCGGCGTTGCAGAAATGGGAGAGGAGCCTGGAAATCCCAAGACCGAATTCCTAATGGCGGTGGCAGGTCCTGCTTCGAGTGTGCTCTTGGCTGCGGGTCTGTATTTAACATATATATTGGGAGGATACATCGGCTGGATTGGACCTGCCAGGGCAGTTATATGGCTTCTTGCGCGGCTGAATGTTGCCTTGGCTGTATTTAATTTGCTGCCGGCGTTTCCCCTCGACGGCGGACGTGTTCTGCGGTCGATTCTTTGGGCCATCAGGGGTAATCTTCGATGGGCGACCAGGATCGCTTCGCAATTGGGCTCAGGATTTGGTTTGTTTCTGATTATTATGGGGGTTTTGCAGTTTATTGGAGGATATGGTTTTGTAAGTGGTCTATGGCTGGCTCTTATCGGCATGTTTATCCGAAATGCCTCTCAGATGTCTTATAAACAGTTGTTGATGCGAAGAACGCTGGGTGGTGAAGAGATTTGGCGTTTTATGAAAACTGATGTCATCACCGTGCCTCCATCAATTTCCATCGAACAGTTAATCAATGATTATTTTTACAGGTACCATTTCAAGATGTTTCCCGTATGTGATGGTGATATCTTGTTAGGCTGTATTACTTCGAGTCAGGTCGGGCGGATACAGAGAGAACGGTGGAAGGGACTTACAGTCGCAGACCTGGTTAAGCCGTGTTCTGCTGAAAATACAATCAGCCCACACGCGGATGCTGTTATGGCGCTATCTATAATGAATCGTACCGGCAACAGCCGACTAATGGTCGTCGATGCGGGCAGATTGGTCGGCATTGTCACTTTGAAAGATATGCTGAAATTCCTCGATATTAAAATCGACCTTGAAGGTCGATAAGATCATTTTATGCAAAAAATGTTACATCATACATCAAGGAATTCAGGCAACGGTAATTTCTTTTGCCAGGTAAACATCCTGCACAGCGTTGAGTAGCTCAACACCATCTTTCATGGATTTCTGGAAAGCTTTTCTGCCTGTGATGAGTCCTGTGCCGCCTGCTCTTTTATTTATTACAGCAGTTTTGGCTACCTGCTGCAGATCGTTGTCTCCTGATGCTCCGCCTGAGTTGATTAAGGGGACTCTTCCCATATAGCAGTTCGCTATTTGATAGCGTGTCCAGTCTATAGGATGCTTGGACGTTAGCTTTTCATACACCAATGGATGTGTTTTGCCGAATTTCAGAACTTTGTAGCCTTCGTTACATGTAGGCTGCTTTTGTTTGACAATATCAGCCTGGATTGTGACGGCTAAATGATTTGCTTGGCCGGTCAGGTCCGCTGAATTTTCATAGTTGACACTATCCTTTTTAAACTCTGGATTTCGTAAATAAGCCCACAAAACTGTAAACATACCTAATTGGTGTGCGCGTTCAAAGGCATCCGAGACTTCCTCTATCTGTCGCGGCGATTCCTGTGAGCCGTAATAGACTGTAGCTCCCACAGCTATCGCTCCCATTTCAAAGGCCTGCTCAACAGAGGCAAACATACGCTGGTCGTAAGTGTTTGGATAGCTGAGAAGCTCATTGTGGTTGATTTTAACAATGAAGGGAATCTTGTGGGCGTATTTGCGTGACACTGCGCCGAGAACGCCCAACGTTGAAACAACAGCGTTGCAGCCACCTTCGATAGCCAGCTTTACGATATTCTCCGGGTCAAAATACAACGGGTTGGGTGCGAATGAAGCGCCAGCCGAGTGTTCTATTCCCTGATCAACCGGCAATATCGAGAGATGTCCCGTACTAGCTAATCGGCCGTGATTAAAAACCATCTGTAAATTTCTTAAGACTGTGTTTGACCTATCTGTGGATGTAAATACCCTATCTATAAAATCTGGTCCGGGTAAATGGAGCAAGTCCTTTGGTATTGTTATACATTTGTGTTCTAATAAATACTTTGCATCGTCTCCCAGAATACTGGTTATTTTTTTTGACATAATACACTCCTGTTATATTTTAGGTTTATAATGGAGTTAATTGCTAGGGCTCAAGTAAGCGGTTCTGAACTGAGCCAAAAGGATTTTAAGCTGTTCGACATTCTGAAGGTCTGTTGTTTGCTTGCACTTCATTGCGAGAACCATCATTTTGTGCAGTAACGTTAGTTTGTGTACATATTCCTTATAGGCTTTCTGGTCACTTTCTTCAACCGGCTTGATCCTCTGTGTCATAAAGTACTGTGTCACTATCTCGCTAAAGTAATCGGCGTGGTTTTCCTTGTTTACAATCCACCTGACTAACTGATTATAATTCTTGTCACCTTCCGCAGATAGATGTTGAATTTCCTTTATTGATTTTTCGATTGTTGTGATGTGTTCAGCCAACATGTTAAGTCTCATCGGGTCATCATAAATTCCACATGGTATCTCGCAGTGAGAAAACGCGATGGGTAGCGCGGCGAATAATAGTAACGCACATAACGTCACGGCTAATAATATTGTCTTATTTAGCTTTTTCATTTTCCTATCCT
>CAZVUF010000258.1:0-3661 GCA_964629355.1 uncultured Pirellulales bacterium
TAGATACGGTTACTGTGCAAAGCTGGAAAGAATACCGACGTGAGTACATCGCTGCAATGGAAAAGGAACAGACAATGATGATTGTATTGTTTGGTCTTGTTGGAATTACCACGGTTTTTATCGTTTTGGTCGTATTTTATATGATTATCAGTCACAAAAGCAAAGATGTCGGGATATTGAAAAGTATAGGTGCCTCAAACACTGATGTTATTACACTGTTCTTGGGATTCGCTTTTTCGGTCGGTCTTATAGGCTCCGCGATTGGTACATTTACTGGGTGGTTGTTTTTGCGTAAAATAAATTGGATAGAGCAATGGCTTTTTGAACATTTTGGATTTCAGCTTTGGGATAGAACAATTTATGCTATAGGGGATATTCCGAACCAGGTGGAATTCAGTGTTTTAGCGGTAATTGTTCTCTCTGCGATTTTTGCCTGCTTAATCGGTGCATTCATACCAAGTCGACAGGCGGCAAGGCTGAATCCGGTAGAGATTTTGAAGGTAAGTCAGTTATAGGTCCATCCTGAGCTGGGATCTCTCGAGGACCTTGAGACGGGTCGGAAAGATAGGATGTTTGATGTTAAGATCTGAAGAAATATATAAATCTTATCGGATGGGAGCAACCAAAGTTAAAGTGCTTAAGGGCGTCAATTTGACTGTGGAAAAGGGTGAATTTGTGGCGATAATCGGGGCTTCAGGAAGCGGAAAAAGCACATTGTTGCATATATTAGGTGCGTTGGATAGGCCCGATAAAGGATTGGTCAGGTTTGAAGGCAGGGATTTAAACAACTTTGGTGCTGGTGAATTAAACAGATTTCGCAACAAAATGATAGGATTTGTTTTTCAGTTCTACCATTTATTGGACGAATTAAATGTATTGGAAAATGTTTATCTGCCAGCGATGACCTCGAAAAGCGTGGTCGGATGGCTCGCTTGCCGCAAGCAGACGAAAGACCGGGCTAAAGAGCTGCTGGCTCAGCTTGGTTTGAGCGACAGAGCTAACCATAAGCCGTACCAGCTTTCCGGCGGAGAGAGACAACGGGTCGCTATCGGAAGGGCCCTGATGAACGAGCCTGAGCTGCTTTTGGCTGATGAGCCTACAGGAAATCTTGACTCAGCAACGGGAAATGGTATTTTAGATGTCCTCGAAAAACTAAATAAAGTCGGCCAAACCATTGTGATGGTAACTCACAATGAAGGTATTGCAAAAAGGGCAGGACGAATAATAAAACTGGTCGATGGTAAAATTTGTAGTGCGTAAAGCGTGATGTGTATCGCGGAAAGTTAATTACGTACAACACAATACACAATACTGGATGCGAGACTATGGCATTAAAGATTTGGCTTGATAATAAGCTTGTTGATGAAGCGGATGCTAAAATATCTGTTTTTGATCATGGTCTGCTCTATGGCGACGGCGTTTTTGAAGGTATTCGCGTTTATAACAGCAGAATTTTTGAACTTCAAGCACACATAAAACGGCTTTATGAGTCGGCTAAGGTGATACGGCTTGAAATCCCAATGAAAAGGAATGAACTTACAAGTGCCATTGAAAAAACCGTTGAAGCAAATGGTGTTATTGACGGCTATATCCGGCTGGTCGTTACCCGCGGAATAGGAACGCTTGGATTGAATCCTTTTGTCTGCGAGAACAGCAGATTATTTATCATAGCCGACAATATTCAGCTTTATCCGGAGGAGCTTTATGAAAAGGGAATGAAGGTGATAAGTGCCACCACTATTCGCAATCACCCGCTGGCACTTTCACCTCAAGTCAAGAGCCTGAACTATCTCAATAACATCCTGGCCAAGATCGAGGCACTGGACAATAATGTGCCGGAAGCGATTATGTATAATCACGAAAGCTATGTAGCCGAAGCAACGGGCGACAATGTTTTTATTGTACGAAACGGAGTGATTTATACACCCCCGGTTGAAGCCGGCTCACTGGAAGGAATAACGCGAGCCGTGGTTATCAGGCTGGCTAAAAAAGAAAAACTGACGGTAGTTGAAAAGAATCTCACGAAGGTCGATCTGTATATCTGCGATGAATTATTCCTAACCGGCACCGCTGCTGAGGTCATCGGTGTCGTTGAAATAGACGGCAGAATTATCGGTGACGGCAAACCCGGTCCCATTACGAAACTGCTGAGAAAGAACTTCTTCGAATACGCACATGGAAAAGAGAAATAGCATTTAGTCCCGTTAGAGATGTTGGTTCGTTTGGAAACAAGAAACACAAAGAATCGGGCCTCTCTAACGGGATTAGCGGACAAACTCAAATGTCGAATTTCAAGCTTCGGTTCTGAATATCATCTCCACTATACGCCGAGTACTCATGGAGCTACCTATACATAAGGACATGACCAATCGTGTACCATACAAAGGGTTTTTTGCCTTTAAACTCATTGAAGACAGTTTAGACAAGGTAAGAGAGCTGATTGATAAACAACTGACAGTCCCCTCGAATACGGACGAAATCAGCAGATTGGTTGAATATATGAATGCCCGCAGCGGTAAGATGCTTAGACCGGGGCTGGTTTTGCTCGCAGGTAGTGCAATCAGCCAAATCACCTATAAACACATCCGTGTGGCAGTGATTGTGGAGATGATTCATAATGCCACTTTATTACATGACGATGTTATAGATGATGGACAGACAAGGCGAGGAATGCCTACGATAAATAAACTCTGGGGCAATGAATCAGCAGTAATATTAGGCGATTTCCTGTTAAGCAAGGTTTTTCAAATATGCTCTGACCTGGAGCCAGAAGTTATAAACATAATTGCTTCTGCCGCAGCTCGTGTTTGCGAGGGTGAATTAAGGCAAGTAATTAAAAGGCACAATTGGCAATTAAGTGAGTCAGAATACATAGACATAATCACCGAGAAAAGCGCTACTTTTTTTAGCAGTTGTTGTGGCGTCGGTGCCATTCTGGCTCAGGGAAACAAAACTCAGGTAAAATCACTTGAGCGTTTTGGTCTGAATGCCGGTATCGCGTTTCAAATTATCGATGATTTGCTTGACCTGACCGGTGATGAAAGCAAAACCGGCAAAACAGCGGGTAGTGACGTCAATAAAAACAAGCTGACTCTGGCAATAATACATCTGCTAAGAATGGCTGATGATGAAGATAGACAAAAAGTCCATGAAGCATTAAAACAAACAGCCGGAGCAGGTAAGGATATACTTCTGAAAATGTTGAGGCACCACGGAAGCTTGGAATATGCGCACAGCCAGGCACAAGAGTTTCTTAACAAGGCGCTGTCGGCTTTAACCGGCCTGAAGCAAAGCCGTGCCAAAGAGGCTTTGATTGAAACAGCAAAATTTATGGCAAATAGGGCCATTTAGCCTAATTTACACTATAAAATAAATACGCTTCTACAGAAAAGAGAGGTCCCCCACAGCGGATAAGGTAGCGACAAGCCTGCTTTTTGTACTCTCGATACCTAATCCTTGCGAGTATCGAGTATCTATTATCGAATATCGAGAAGTCCAGTACCACACTCGTCCGCCATAGCCTGAGCAGAGCGGGAGCGAAGCCGGCTAAACATCATCGGCGGTTTCAAGCTTATGATGCGGAGCCTTGACGAAAAATGTCATAACAGCCGCCAAAACCAATAGAACCGCTGCACCATAGTAAGCGAAATTGAAGGTGTGA
>CAZVUF010000259.1:0-3644 GCA_964629355.1 uncultured Pirellulales bacterium
CCGGAATCGAGCCGCCATAAATATCCCAGCTATATTGCAGCGGCGGGTCGGAGTTGCGCTCTGCCGGCTCGACACGCAGGTACACTTCGCCGAACTGACCTGCTCCGCCGGTTTGCTTTTTGTGCCGGTAGTGACCTTCGGCCTTGAGAGTAATGGTCTCGCGGTATGGAATCTTGGGCTCTTTTGTGTTTACCGACAGCTTAAAACGGTTTTGCATCTTTTCCAGCATTATCCTCAGATGCAAGTCACCCAGGCCGCTGGCAACCAATTCTTTAGTCTGCATATCTCTTGTGACCTTAAAGCAGGGGTCTTCGTCGCATAATTTCTCAAGAGCAGAGCCGATTTTTTGCTCGTCTCCTCTTGAAGCCGGCTCCAGAGCCAGTGAAAACATCGGCTCAGGTACAGCCGGCATCCCAAACTTACCGGTCGCCTTGCCGTCGTGTATAAGGTCTCCGATTCTCAGCTCGTCTATTTTAGCCAACGTTACAATGTCACCGGCTATACCAGCATCGATTTCTTTGTTTTCGCCGCCCTGCGATTTTAAGATGTGACCCGGACGTATACCTTTTTTCTCATCGTTCCGCAACAAATTCGTGTCTGATTTAAGTACGCCGCTGAAAATGCGTATAGTAGAATACTTCATATTTGAGCGTGGGTCGAAGCCGACACGAAATACCAAGCCGGCGAGAGGTCCCGCAGGACCAGCTTTAATTTCAGCTACTTTGTCACCGTCTTTTAACAGCCGTGGAGCTGCTTGAACAGGTGAAGGTGTGTATTTTACGATAATGTCAAGAAACTCAGTTATGCCGATTTCTCTGCGGGCATCGGTAAAGACTATTGGGATGAGCGTTCCGGTTTTTAGAGCCTCCACAAAGACAGAAGCAATTTTTGCCGCAGGGATTTCCTCGCCGCCAAGATAACTTTCCATAAGCTCGTCATCAGCTTCTATTACGCTTTCTATCAGCTCTGTATGAGCTGATGCAACATCCATTACAGGAGAGTCACCGGCAGCGCTTTCGACACAATCAATAACCGATGCCTTGTCTGCGGCGGGCAGATTTGCACAACGGCACTGGGAACCGAAGATGTCGCGAATACTTGTTATCAGCTCGGGCAAATCGACATTTTCGGCGTCCATCTTGTTTACGATTATCAGCCGGGGCATATTTGCTTCTGTAGCCAACTGGAACAGCTTCCGCGTATTGGTTTCTACGCCGGCAGCGGCGCTGATTACGACGACCGCTGTTTCAGCGGCTGGTATCGCTTTGACAGCCGGGCCTATAAAGTCAGGATAACCCGGCGTGTCAATGATGTTGATAAGTTTACCGCCATACTCGGTGTGAACGATGGAAGACTGTATAGAGTGCTGATGCTCCTTTTCTTCGTCATAGTAGTCACTGATGCTTGTTTTATCATCAACACTTCCCAGACGATTGGTTACACCGGTTCTATGCAGGATAGCTTCTACCAGAGAGGTTTTGCCGCTGCTTCCATGGCCTAACAAAACTACGTTACGAATGTTATCGGTATCGGTCACTTTCCAATCTCCAAAACCTATTCTAAATTACAGTTCGGCTTAGGTAACATTAAACATGTGATGCTATCGAATCAAGAGATGAATAACAAGGAATTTTTATTGCTGTTTTTTAGCAATTGTTGAGGAGTTTGTGTACGCTTTTGTAGAAAGGCAGCAATAGAGGCGTGATTTTGCAGTCTTTGCAGGCCCAATGGAATAAAATTTTCTGCTCCCCGCTCGGCAGGTCATTCGCAGCGTATGGTTGGCGAATATAATTGTCCACACAGCAAGCAGGATAACCAAACAGAAAGCCCTCAAATCGCTGTGTCTGGGCGGATTTGTCTATCGGGGTGTTCGCTAAGTGTTGTTCATATAATTGAATATATCCGGGTAACTTACTGAAAATAGTTTCGACAACTTCCTTACCGGTCTTGACAGTACGTCGGATTTGGCTGGTAAACAGACCTATTTGTTGCAGTAATTTAAGCCCATGGTCATCTAAAGGTTTTTCCCATCTACTTAATGGCTTGAGCCCTTCGGCAGTGAGCAAAGCAAGATATGCCAATTCAAAGTCGATTTCCTTCAGGGATTTTATATAGTGTTCGATTTCTTGCAAGTGCGGATTCAAGATTGCGTTTCCTGTAGAAACCCCCAAATAAATTTGGGGGCTAAATATTTACTCCCCAACTTCAGTGGGAGTTTGTCCCCCTATCCATCTCTCCACGAATTCGACAAAGTCCTCGATATCCACTTTGCAGTCCTTGTTCAGGTCGCTTGGAAGATATAGAGTTCCTAAATCACCGCAGCGGCTGGGCATTTCGAGAATCTTTACCAAAAGCGGGATACTGAACCTGCCTTTTCCATGAACATTACCCGAATAGCTGAAAGAGCCGTGCCGCATGTAGTGACTTACAATATAAGGCACCTCAATAGAAAGACCGAGCTTGAGGTTTACAATCTGGCAGTATCCCATGTTAATCGACTCACCGCACACTTCGCACCATTCGAGACCTCGTTGTAAGAAGTCCACCTTATATATCGCATTTACTTCCGGTCCATTTGGATCAAGAATCGGCAGAGCTTCAATCACTTCCGCACATTGCTTGGCCAATTCTATGCCGTCAAGTACGAGGTTTCCATTTTGGTCGGCCTCATGCAAATTGTAACCTGCCGCTAATTCTTCGCTATCGGTCAGAAAATCCTTATCAAGGTCACTACCCTCTATAGATAGTTGATGCTCGTTGGATTCATAAGGAAAACGCAGTTCAAGGACCCTGAGCAACCGTGCAATATCGACTCTACCTCTGTGGATTTCTCCATAACAATCGAACGAGCCGTGCTCCATATAGTGCAGTGCCAAATCCGGTAGAAATGTGCCATCTAATGGGTCATTAGGGTCAGGAAATTGCATATTGATTTTAGGGTTGATAATTTCCCAGCCGCCCATGTGAATATCCTGGCCGCAGACGTCACAGAGTTCGATACCAAAAAACGCATGTTGTACTTTATAGGTGCGGTTTGGTATCGGCATCATAGTACCAGGAATATAGGATGGCAGCTCATTTACTACAGTGGCGCAGCGTTGGGCTAATTCAACGCCGTCAGGTATTTGGTTGCGGTTCTGGTCGGCTGTGAATGGCTGATATCCGATAGCAAATTCTTCTTTGTCACTCAGTAAATCTGCATCCGCATCCTGACTGACCGGTTGCTGATGGTTATCGGGTTTATATCCAGCGAGGGCTTTATTTAGATTTGTGCCGGCTCCAAAGGCAATCGCCGCTGCAGCGCCGGTTGTTAGAACTTTACGTCTGAACCTTCTTTGCTCTTTAGCGTGTTTTTGTTGAGCTCTTCTTAGTCTTCTCATTATTCCTCCTAAAAACTTAGCTATCTTATTAAAATTATACCAAATAAACCGATTTTTTCCAGAATTTTAGGCGGATTTTTGAATAGTTTATGGAAGATAGTTGATTTAGAAAGATATAAAGTAGAAAAATTCTTCTTGAAGTTAAGGATGCTGATTTAGTATAAATAGAGTAGTGAGGAGTGCGGATATATTCCTTAAGGTATTGGTTATCAACGGAGATTTATTTATCGAAGGTTAAATAAGATGAAAAAGTTATTATTAGCT
>CAZVUF010000260.1:0-3641 GCA_964629355.1 uncultured Pirellulales bacterium
TTATCGGATACCCTCTAATCTACAATGGTACAGTTTTTGGGGGTCACACCAGCACTAAGGGGACGAGTGCCGTAGCTGGAGAAGAAATCCTGAGTAGATAATCTGTCTAAAAAAATCTTTTCAGCATGGGCAGCAGAGCTGCACCATCCTACTAAAGAATTTGCCCAAGCTACCAGACCATTTCCCAGTACCAATTGAATACTTTTAAGATTTGCTGATTGATTTTCAAAGAATACCTAAGTATCTTAGGTATTCTTTTTATAAATTCTTCCTTCATAATGAAAGCTATTAATGTTTTATATCTTGATACTATGACAAACTACTCGTCTCTGCGAAGCGCTTCGCCGAAGCAGGATAGGAGTGAACAATCCGCTATGGGATGCCTCCCGCAAGGGATCCCTTACGGGATTACGGCATTTGAGGGTGGTTACTACTTCTTCACCATGAAAGAAAATGTTTGTTCGTGAATGATATATGCTTCAAAAACCTATGTGATCGCACTGTTCAAAGTAACTCCGTTCTCTTCGACACCTGCATCATCAATTCCATCACCTCAAGTCCCCTACGCTTGAATCGCTCTATAAGTATATACGCATATACTTATAGGGCTTTGTGAAATCTTTTTTATGTACTGCTTAGCTTATAGAAAGCGCTGACTGCCTTTTGAATTAAAGCCATATTTTGTTTATCGAGTGAATAAAAAACATGAAACCCTCTCTTTTGAAACCATACAATTCCCGCATCTCTCAGAACTCGCAGATGCTGAGAAGTTGCCTCCTGCGATATACCCAGTTGCGATGTCAGCTCGGTAACGCACATTGCTCGACGCTTAAGTGCCTGAACAATGCGTATCCGTGCCTCAACCGAAAACAATTTAAATATCCTTGCCAGCTTTTCCGCATTAGCCATAACGGCTCACTCCCTATTTCACAATTTCAAAAACTTTCCATTTCACAAAACACAACATTTCGCACAACACGAAACGCTGCAAAACAATAGTCCATAAGTGTATTCGCATATACTTATAGCTCTGCCACAGGTACAGTACTTGCCCAACTGTCAAAATCGCCAGGATGGCTTACGCCAGGAAAGCAAAAAACTCATCGAAATCTTTGAGTAGAAGATAAAAGATAAAATCGACGAAATATAGAAAGAGCAATGGTAAGTTGACAAGACAATCACCACCCTCTGTTTCCGGAGATTTCACTTGAAAATTAAGCCGTTTTCGGGTATAATGTTACATCAGGTTAGGGGATAGGGTATGGGGTATAGGGGGTAGCATATCAAAGCGTAAAATGCAAAACGTAAAACATCAAAGTAAAAATCAAGATTCAGCCGGTGGGATAAATATTATGTTTTTTAAGAGATATATTTTGTGACAAGTGAATAAGAGTAGTTCTACAATTTTGTAGACTGGTAAAAACAAAGCCAAACAAAGCCAATTACCCCCAGCACAGAGCTGGGGGCTAAAAGTGGCTGATGATGGAAAATATCCTTTAAGATGACTGAAAAATGCTCCAGTTTAGATGAAAGTCGTTATAATTGTTTGAGTTTGTCTGACCGCTTTGCGGTTTGTGGTTTTTGAAAGGTGCGATTATGAGTTTAGCTGAGTACTTCGAGACTGCCGAAGGAACCGGCGTTTTGGCTACGTGCGATTCGCAAGGCAATGTTGATATCGCTATTTATGCTCGGCCGTATGTGATTGACACAAATACTATTGCTTTCAGCATGGCGGAACGGCTTAGCTACCAGAATATTCAATCCAACCCGAAAGCTGCATACCTCTTTATCGAAAAGTGCCAGGGATATAAAGGCAAAAGATTATACCTGACGAAAGTTGGTGAAGAATTGAATCCCCAGCGTATCAAGGAAATAAAGGCAAAGCGTTTAAGCTCCCACAGAACCACCACAATAGAGAAGCATTTAGTATATTTTACTGTGGACAAAACTCGATCCCTCGTGGGCTGAAAGCTTCTATAAAGAACATGGAGAAAAAAGATGTATATCATACCTGCAATCGATTTGATAAAGGGCAAATGTGTCAGACTTATCCAGGGGCAATATAACCGCCAGATAAATTATGAGGACAATCCGGTTAAGCAGGCAACGGAGTTTATCTCCGCTGGTGCAAAGTGGCTTCACATCGTTGACCTGGAAGGAGCCAAGCTTGGCAAGCCTGTCAATACCGATTCTATTTCTGCTATCACAGCTCTGGGAAAGTTGAAAATCGAAGTGGGCGGTGGTCTGCGTGACGAAGCTTCCATAAAACAATTGGTCGATATGGGTGTAGAACGGGTGATAATCGGCACCAAAGCAGTCAGCGACTTTGTGTGGTTCAGCCGAATGACTGAGAAATTCAAGGGCAAAATCGCGCTCGGCTTAGATGGTCGAGGCTCGAAAGTCGCCACGCACGGCTGGACGCAGGATAGCCCTCAGCTTTTATTAGGCTTTGCAGCCGAGGCGGCGAAATTACCCTTAGCTGCAATAATATACACCGACATCACCAAAGACGGCATGATGACTGGCCCTAACTTTGAAAGAACAAAGATGCTTATCGATGCAGTAGATATACCCGTTATCGCTTCCGGAGGTGTGAATAGTATTGAAGATATTAAAAAATTAGTAGAAATAGGTGCCTCTGCTGCGATAATCGGCAGAAGCCTATACGAAGGCACACTCAAACTCTCAGATGCAATAGAAGCGGCAAAGTAACCTACTTTTTTTCAGAGTAACATTCGGCAGGGCCGATTATTGATTTTTCAACACCGTTTTCAAAGAAAAATTGTCTAATGCTGGTGCAAAGATGGCATTTGCTCGCGTAAGTTTTGGCTTTTTTATAACCAGATTTTTCAGCCTTATCCAGTAGTCCACAAGGACCTTGATGATAGAGCGTACCGATAAATTCACTTTGGGCCGGATGGAATTGCCTCCAGATGTCCTCAAGCGGCGCCTGATTAATATTGCCGATAATGATGCCGCTGCATGTGCTGCTGAAAACATTGCCGAACGGGTCGATATGTACACCTTTGGCGCTTAGGAAGGCAGATTTACAATTCATCGAGGCAAGGGATTCTATTGGTTTTGAAGCGATGAGTTCTGCTAATCTGCTGCCCGCACGACCGGTAAAACGACATGGGTAGTCTTTTATTGCTGAGATATATTTTTCTTTACGTTCGGCGGGGGGGAGGTCCTTCATTCTGACAGGATTTTCCAGGTACTTTCGCCAGCGGACCAACACCCGCTCGGCTCCCAAGATGTCGATTGCTAAATCTGCTAATCTGCGAACCGGTTCTATATCAATATATTCCTGATGAAACGGGTCGGTGCTGATTTTGAGTCGCTCCATCCCAAGTGCATCGAGAGTTTTTAGCCGCTGCCTGATAATTTTTTCGTCTGTAGCCCAAAAGCCGTTCGTCTCTATTAAGTCAACTTTGCCAAGTTTTTGTTTTTCTGCCTGTTCTAAGATTTGCAGAAGATGATCCCAATAGAGAAAGGGTTCTCCGCCGGTAAGATGTATTTTGGCATTTTCTCCGGCAAGGATTTTCAACGATTTCCATGTGCTGATCGCGGTATCTATGGGCATTAAGCCGTTCTTTTGAGGCGAGCAATTGTAATAGCAAAATTCACATGCAGCATTACAC
>CAZVUF010000261.1:0-3625 GCA_964629355.1 uncultured Pirellulales bacterium
TGCTCGTATGCATCTATACCATAAGGATTAGCAGGAGACAGAACATGGGGCCACCTATCAATCTTGCCAAGAACCTCAAGATAATCCAGAATTGCTTCCGGCTTAACCAGCACAACTCCCGCATCGAGGGCACCGGTCAGAAATTCTGATGCCGCGCCAATTTCAGGAGTATCCAAAAAAATCTTCGCAAGGGTATATGAAAGTTGCGCATCTCTTCGCTCAGGGATATTAGATGCCCTGATTTGCTCGTAAGCAGCATACAGCTTCCGAACGGCTTGGTCCGCATTTCCTTTTGCGAGTTCCAGCATACCCTGCCACTTAACAACCTGCGGCTCCTCGCTACTACCAAAAATCTGCTCGATTTCGTGCACTACCTGTTCAGCGTTTTTCAGCCAGACTTCGTTTTGTGAATCGGTTGTTCCCTCAGATGGTTCGAGTACCTGCTCGATGTAGCAATTGGCCAGAAACAAACACAATAAGAATCTGTTCATTCTGTTAGCGAAACTTCGCGGCCCAAGTGTGTCTTGGGCATCCGGAAATTCAACCGCGCTCTTAGCTATTTCTATTGCCTTTTGAATTTCTGATTTCTGTCCGTAAACAGATGACTTACGATAGTACAGATTTGCAGCATTTATAGCGTACTCCACATTGACTTTGTCCAATCCAATAGCTTTCTCCAGCGCATCAATGGCTTTATCAAGATTTGCAAGACCTAACTGACGGTCCGAATAGACCGAATAAAATGAATAGAATCCGGAAAGTGTCGCAAATGCCTCCGCACTGGAAGGGAATCTGCTCACAAGTGACAAATACTCAGGCTCCAATAATCTAATCTGCTGTTTCATCAACTTGGGATCGCTTTTACGGGCAAGCATGAGCTTATGTGTTAGAACATTAATGTGTGCTTTGGGAATATCATTCGCAACCTGAACAGCCTGCTGTAAAAGTTCATTAGCCTGCTTGGCAGCCTTGCCTCTTTCTTCGAGATTACCTCTTGATGCAAGAATCTCGCCTTTTTCGATAGCTGCTTGTGCCATATACCAATAAGCGTCAACATTATTCGGATCAAATGTCCGCACCTTTTCCAAATCACCGATCGCGCCGGTGAGTAATTCGTCCGGGGTGGTTACCGCCCCCATTTTAGCCAACTCAAAAGAAGCTCTACCTCTGAGCAGATACAAGTACGCACCGATGCACCGGCTTGTGGCATGATGGGATTGATTATCTTCTACACCAAATGATGACTCCCACTTGGCTTTGTCTTCCATAAGCAAACCGGCACTATCCACAACACCAATGAGCTCCGATGTTTGTGACTTAACCTCCTCCCAGATACTGCTAACATTTCGACCAACATTTGCATAATTGTCAGCAACTATATAAATGTACTTCAACCGTCCAAGTCGAGCTTCTATATTTTCCGGGTCTATGTTTATTATCTGCTCCCAGCAGCCCCGTACCTTTGGCCATTGCCCGGTTTGCATATATACATCCGCCAGTTTAAAAAGAATCTCTTTTCGGAGTGACCCAGTCTTTGCGAATTTGTGTGCCTTAAGATAATTGCGTTGGGCTTTCTCGTAATCTTTTGCCAGCCATGCTGCGTCACCATCCTTGATAAATTTATCCGGCTCCTGGTTTAATTTTGGAATAACCACAATAGCTACCACCACCAATATCAGAAAAACCAATGAGCCAATAAGCGCCACTTTCTTATTCAATCTTTTCCTTGCCATTGATCCTCCCTTACCAGTCGGTCCAGTGCTCACGCTCCAAAATTGGTAAGATAACAGACAAAAGTTTTTCGCTTGCTTCAACTGCCTGTTCTTTATTTGGAGCTAAAAATGTCTGGTTAAAAACCAATTCAATTTTGCTAAAATACGAATATTTGTGGAAAAGGTTCTTATTTAGCATTATCCGGGCCTCATCTCTGCTGCCGGCAAACTCGCCGTTGACCTTAAAGAGATATATAACCGGAAAGCTCCTGCTGCTATGCAGGGAATTTGATTTCGCACTTTCGAAGACAAGATATTTGCCCTGGATTATTTTAAAGAGGCCATTTTTCTTTATTTCAAATGTCACGCTATCGGTCGATAATCTTTGATAACCACCACCTGCATAACACTCCTCCGGTACATGAGGAACTCTATCCGGAAGCTGGTAATAAGTGATAAACAATAAGCATTTGCGCACAGGGCTGTCAGCCGCCTCATTTGAATCTTCAAGAACCCATTGAATATAATCTTTTGTGCCTAATTCCTTGACGATTTCTTCGTCTAAGATTTTACGTTTTTCTACTACGCTGTAGGGAGCTAATTGTTTTTCGTCCAGAAGGTCTAAGGATTTCTTCAGTGGCAAAGGCTCCTTTTTTAGGTATACGCCGAATCTTTTAACGGCAATTGACATGCCTCCACCAGATATTGCAAGCACAGCGGCACAAATCAAAAATGCCGGCTGCAAATAAACCCGTATATCAAACTTTAAATCTCTCATTACAAACTACGCTTGCGAACAACAATATCTTCAGTAACTGTTCCTGTTTCTTCAATAAACAAACTCGACATAAACCATGCCAGAAGTCCGTATAAACCAAAAGCCAACGGCAGCATTGCAATACCAAGCATATCGTGGTAAACGCCCTGTGTATATTTGGGGTGGATAAGCACATAAATAAAGCCGGTAATTGCAACCCGAACGACATTACAGAAAATGGCAATTGGTACAGTACTAACCAACAAAATGATTCGCTGCCAAAAAGGACGATAATGCAGATAAGCCATAGCGACACCCAGAGCTAAAAATGCTGTCAACAGCCGCATCCCGCTGCATGCCTCAGCCACATTTAATCCAGGCTCCAAGTGCTTGCCTTTATAAATCACATCTATTACCACTCCGCTTGCTGTCGCTTCCAGGCCTTCAACCAGATTCAACAACGCAGCCGCCACGTGTGCCGCCCACCGTCGCATCGGCATAGTCAGACCGACATAGTATCTCCGCGGCAACGGCACAGCAAAAACCAAAAACACAATAGGCAGCCATGTATGTTTAACCAAACTCCAACCACCTAAAAATAGAACCACTGCTCCGAGCGCTGCTAACATGGAAATACTGCGAAAATAAGCGTACCCAGATGGGCTGACTACATTAAAAAAATAAAGTAAAATGCAGCAAAGTAAAAAAAATAATCCCAGGTAATCTGGTCTTGTTTGAAGATTTAAAATCTTGCTTTTGTGCTTATTAATAAAGTATAAACTAAACAATGGGATTAAAAAACCATGAGACCAGCTCGCGTCGGTTTGCCATCCGTAAACGATACTACCGATCTCATTGCGAAAAAGAAAACAAAATAGCCCCCCTATTACTATAATCTTAATGTAACTATGCAATTCGAGCTCGCGCCACTGCCGTTTCGGCATAGGTGTACTTTTTCGGCATGATTCTGCAGGAAAAAAAACAATACTATCCGCCATAACTAAGAGATTCTACTAAAACCAGTGGGGTCTGGGGTAACTTTTACCAAAATCTACATCCGCAAAATTACGGTCGTAAACAAATCCATATCCGTAAGTAGCTCTGAACGCATTGCGTAAAATGGCACGCCATCTGGCAGTAAAATGTGTGCCGACAT
>CAZVUF010000262.1:0-3621 GCA_964629355.1 uncultured Pirellulales bacterium
CCGCCGCTGCAGCCACCAAGACCGTAGTTTTGGATTCGCTCTGTGTAATGTTCGACACTATCAGCCCAGTTTCGGCCTCTAATATATCTGGCCTCAGCAGAACCTAAAAAAACTCCAAAAACAATTACCAATATAATACTACCAACTACTCGACACATCGCTCTCTCCTTCCACATAAATAAGTTAAAGAATCCGACTTTTACTTTTTTTTCTCACTCCAGAAATGTTTGTAACGGCTTTCGCGACCCATAGGAACATCATCATTTTTCAATGCGTCCACATGCTTATCAAGGTAGAGAACATTGATTTTATGGCGGTGCCGATACTCAAAGTTGTGTATCGGGCAAGCTTCGTAGAACACTATCCCACGTGCCCTTTCGTATCCATTGCCGTCACAGAGGGCAAGTGTCTTACATGGTCTGCGGATATCCGATATGCGACGGTAACTTCCGGTTCTACCCCCGCGATTTGACAGGCGCCAGGTGCCATTCATCATATAACTAAGCGCATAAGGCCTCTGCTTCGCCGGAAAATCAGGAGGCACATCGCGTGTGAACCTTGGCCTCAAATGGCTTGGACAAATCAAAATTGTACCTTCCGCTGATGGACCGACTATAAGACCATTAGCATCCAGCCGTGGGGTAATATTCATACAGGCCATCAACTCAGGATTCAGATACCAATTATCCTGACTGGCCACATCGTCCTTGTCCCGTGGCTCGGCCGGAGGAAGCCAGCCATTGTTCTCATCCGCATACATCTCCAGAGCAAATCCAAGATTTCTAAGATTTGCAGTGCATACAATGCCACGCGCCCGTTCCCTGACCGCAATGAGACCCGGAACTAAAATTGCTAAAAGCATACTAATAACGCTTATGACCACCAGCAATTCAACAATCGTAAATCCCCTTATCCGAACTCGTCTCATAGCTTTCTCCCCATAAATAAGATTAGAGCTAAGATTGTTCCTTCAAAAAAACGTGCATTGGTTCGGTATCCTCTCACCTATTCAAAACTATGTAGTTAGCTGAAGCTTATTAAGTTTGGCAAATCTGAATCCTCTTCTCTCTAAAGTTAGGCGTGCCTAACTTTTACTTCAAAAAAATTTACTTCTCGTTTGGATACGTCAACCAATTGTTTCAATCGAGTTTCCATTAACGTTAATCAAAAAAATAAACTGCCGATTTGATAAACAATAAGGGTCAATACATAAGCTAATGCAGTTAAGCCGAAGAATTGGAATAACGCCCAACGCCATAAACCTGTCTCATGTTTCGTCATTACGACCGTCACCACACACGGCGCATAAATCAAACAAAACAACATAATGCAAAAACCTGTCAGCGGCGTATAATTCGCCTGGAGCTTATCTCGCAACGTTGTTTCTCCTTCATCTGTGCTGCCGACCGCATAAACTATTGCCAATTGTGACACGAACACCTCTTTTGCAGCGGTTGCACCGATAAGGGCGGTTCCGATTTTCCAGTCGAAACCAAGCGGTTTCAAAGCAGGCTCTATCGCCTGTCCCAATTGCCCAACTACTGAATACTTGAGGCTGACCTGCCGAGCCTGCTCGCTATCCAGACCCTTTAAAGATTCAGGTTCGGGCTTCGGATAGCTGCTGGCCGCCCAAAGCAAAATCGATATACCGAGTATTATTGTGCCCGCTTTTCGCAAATACATCCAGCCTCTTTGCCACGTATGAATACATAAGGACTTCAGTGTCGGCATACGGTAAGGCGGCAATTCCATAACAAACGGGACGGTTTCACCCTTGAAGACTGTAAGACGCAAAAGCTTTATGCAGATAATCGCCAGGACGATGCCTATTAGATAGATAAGCCACATCATAGGCCCTTGCAACCTGTCCGGGAAAAAAGCCGGTATGATAAGCGCGTAGATAGTCAGCTTTGCACCGCAGCTCATCAGCGGAATCACCATTATTGTTGTGAGTCTGTTGCGCCGGTTTTCGAGTATTCGTGTAGCCATAATAGCCGGCACGGAACAGCCAAAACCGATAAGCATTGGTATAAAGCTCTTGCCGTGCAGCCCGATTTTGTGCATTATGCGGTCCATAATAAAAGCCGCTCGGGCCATATAGCCGGTATCTTCGAGAAGTGCGATGGCAAAAAACAAAAGCAGGATATTAGGCAGAAACACAATCACACCCCCTACACCAGCTATTATACCATCCACCAAAAGAGATTTTAACCAGCTTTCGCTGCCAGCCGGCCACAGGCCGGCTATCGACTCACCGGCCCAATTGAAAAACAATTCAAGCCCCTCCATCGGGTATTTGCCAATCTTGAATGTCAGGAAAAAGACCAAATACATTAATATTAAAAAAATAGGTAGTCCCAAAACACGGTTGGTCACTATGGCATCTATCATGTCACTGGCACTGTGACGCGACTCAACGGTAGTTTTAATTGTCTCCTGGCACGCACCTGATATAAAGCCGTAGCGTCGGTCAGCCATTATGATTTCCGGCTCATCGCCAAAAATGCCTTTGATGTGCTCGGTGCTTGATGCAACTGCATCGAGAATCTTTTTATTCTTCGCTTTCTCAGCTATGTCACTATCCTGCTCCAGCAGCTTCACCGCCAACCACCGAGGACCGTATTCTTCCGCAAATCGACTTTCTTCAGCATGAAGGAGCGTCTCAATATTTGCCAGCTCGGTCTCGATCTCATCTCCATAATTGACCTTTTTAGTTCGCTGAACTCTGCCGCGGCTGGTTGTTTCTATTATTGCATTGAGAAGCTCGGCTTTGCCTTCTCCCTTGCTGGCAACAGTAGGGATGATAGGAGCCTGTAAAAGAATAGATAACTGCTCGATATCAAACACCATCCCTTTTTGCTTGGCGATGTCACTCATATTAAAAGCCAAAACCAAAGGCACATTCATCTCAATCAATTGAGTCGCAAGGTAAAGGTTTCGTTCGATATTAGAGGCATCTACAATATCAACGACAACATCAGGCTGTTCATCAATTAAGAAATTGCGAGCAACAAGCTCCTCGACTGAATAAGCCGTTAAGCTGTATGTCCCCGGTAAATCCACGAATTTAATTTCATAATCTTTGAATCTGCACAATCCTTCCTTCTTCTCTACCGTCACTCCGGGATAATTGCCTACATGCTGGTGTGCGCCGGTCAGCATATTGAAAATGGTGGTTTTCCCACTGTTGGGATTACCCGCTATAGCTACGGTTATTTTCTTTGAAACCATTGTGTTTCTTACCAGTGATTGGTAATTGGCGATGCGAAAAAATCAAAAATTAAAAATCAAAATTGCTGAATCCCGACAAGTCGGGATGACTTCCTTAATTTTGCATTTTGAACTTTGATTTTGGAATTTATTTAACCAGTTACCATTTAACCAATTCCATAGGGCGGTTTTACTGTTCATACTACTACTATTTTATTAGCCATACCTCTGCCGAGCATCATCTTTGAGCCTTTAACAATAATTACAAAAGGACCGGGGTGGGTATTATTAACAACTGTTATTTGAACATTGGGCACAAGCCCCATAGATGCAAGTCTGCTGTTCAAACCGCGACCGGCCTCTATCCTGACTATCTTTACTTTCTCGCCGGCCCGCACAGAGGATAATAAT
>CAZVUF010000263.1:0-3563 GCA_964629355.1 uncultured Pirellulales bacterium
CCATAAAACAAATTGGGCACTTGCCCGGCTTGGGCTGGCGAATCTGCGGGTGCATTGAGCAGGTCCACCACGTCTGCCCCTGGGTAACTGTTTGCTGACTTACATTCTGGCTCTGCACAGCAGGGGGCCTTGCAGGTGAAACTGACCGCACTAAATAGCCTGCGATAAACGCCAGAATTAGTAGAACGACGAGCTTGGTTATTCGCTCAAACCGAATTGTTATAGGACGTTTAATTTCCATGCTAATCACCTTTGATATACTGTACAATTCCCATAGGAATTATGTTCTATCCGGATGCAGTTTTTTAATTTTATCTTCACTTATATGTTCTGTTATACCGCCTTAGTAGAAATTTCCCCCGCATTATCCATTCTTTCAGTTATACAAAACGATAACCAATATCCCGTGAGATAATCCCAAGAGACAAGCGATTATCGCTAAAACCAGATGTACTTTGAGGAATTTCCTGTGTAGCATTTTGCGAAACAGTCCCGTTGCGAAAGTAGCACAGACAAAACAAAGCGTGGCTATACCCAGCGGTTGAACAAGGGAAAACAAGGAGAAAGAAGTGCTTTGAGAGTGTTCGTGGTCACTGTGCTCATTCGACAAAGCAGTTTCATCCAGCAACAATACAATGAGAACCAATGCCGACAAAACTAACAAAAGATATGGCTTCATTTCCACTCCCTTCGAGCAATACCATAAATGTCTGTTTATTCTTCGATAGTTTATTTCGTTTTGTTTGCTATCTGAAATTCCGTCCCCGCGAGCATTTCCAGCTCAGCTAACCTCTGCTGATTATTCGTTACCGCTCTTTCATATTGTAATTGAAACTCAAGCAGCTTTTGCTGAGCATTTATCAAACTCAGGAAGTCTATCGTGCCGGCCTTATAGGCCGTCTCGGATGCACCCAGCAGTTCCTCCGCTTTTGGCACTAAGACATCGCCATAGAGCTTAATTTTCCTGTCGCTATCCTCAAAATCATATAGCGCCCGCTCCGCCTGGACTATTATGTTATTTTCCATCTCGGTTTTTTGTTGCAATGTCCTGCTCATCTTGGCCATAGCCTGCAGCTCGGCTGCTTTATAGCTATCCCGCCAAATGGGTAAATCAAAAGTGAACATAAGAATAATCGGATCTTTGCTGCTGTCTTTCGTACCTGACATGATTGCTCCATCAGTCTGGATCCAATCCAGTCCAACACCTATATCCGGCCAGAATTTCTTTTGGACCAGTTTAATTCTGTGCCTTGCCGCCTCTGTTTCAAATTCCAGTGCCTGTAGCTCAGGATTTTGCATTCTGAGGATTTCTATAAGCTGCTGGCGATCTATATGCGCCGTTCGTAATTCTCCTCTTTGAGGCCACGGCAGTATATCAAAACTTCGACGGTTTAGAATCGAATTAAGCCGAGCCACTATCGGTTTTCTGAGCTCTTCGAGTGTTTTGAGATGGTCTTGAAGTTTCGCCAATTCCACCTGTGCTCGGATGACATCCGGATGTGTTGCAGCAGCAGCCATATATTTGGTTCGTACAACCTCTTCAAAGTACTTGATAAGCTCAAGATTTTCTGTCGCTATTTCGACGGCCCTTGCCAGATACGTGTATTCGTAGAACGCGTCTCTGGTCTCATAAAACAATTTTAGTTTTCTCGCATCGTATCTTTTCCTGGCAGCCCTCGCAGCAGCGGCGGCTGCATCTGTCTGGGCCTCGATCTTTCCAAGCCAGGGAAACACCTGCATTATGCCAAATCTCTGTCTCTGCGGCCCGGCTCTGGTCTCCACCTCTCTGATGAAATACCCATATGTAAATTTAGGATCGGGCAGTGCCTTTGCTTGAGGGACTTGTTCCACCGCTGCTTTCCACTGCTCAAATGCAGCCTTCAGACCCGCATTATTCAAAGCAGCATAAGACAGGTAATCCTGTAATGTCACTGGGGCGTTGGCATCAGGTCGGTCCTGAGAACTCTCAGCAAAACAGTTATAGGGGATTAATATGAGTACTACCACACAAAAAAGAAACGCGATTGACCGTTTCATTCGTCATCTCCTTGCGAATCATCTTCGTATTTCATATCCGGCTAAGCAGTTACTTTGCATACTTTGGGACATTTCCATGCTTCCATTTTATGTTACAGCCCATACTGGGTTTTTGTTTGTCGCTGACTTTCCTGCCGGCGAGAACGGCATCAAGAGCAGCCCGCAAATCCGCCCCGGTGACTGGTATATTGTTTCCCGGCCTGCTGTCATCCATCTGACCTCGGTAAACGAGTTTTCTTTTTTTATCAAACAAAAAGAAGTCCGGCGTACAGGCGGCACGATAAGCTTTAGCAACTTCCTGGATTTCATCATAAAGATAGGGGAATGTAAAACCAACCGCTTTTGCGATCTTGGCCATCATTTCCGGTCTATCCTCGGGGAAGCTCGCTACATCGTTTGAGTTAATCCCCACGGCTGCGACTTCCTTTTCCTGGTATTCCTTAACAAGCTCGACCATCCCCTTTAAAATGTGTTTGACAAAGGGACAATGGTTGCACATAAAGATGATCAAAAGAGCCGGTGAATTTTTAAAGTCATCTGTTGAGACGATATTACCTTCGATATCCGGCAGGCTGAAATCCGGTGCCGGTGTCCCCAATTGAAGCATTGTAGAAGCTGTCATAACCATAATAAACCCCTTTCTTTTTCATAAAAGGTTATATCGGTCACTTTGCCTGTTTGACCACGAGTTCGCTCCCATCGTAACGAACCGTCTGAGCAGGGGCAGCTTCAAAGTCAAGGCCCACAGGCTTATCTTTACTAATCCAGACTATTTCAAATGTTCGTTCCTTTAACATGCCCGGAAATTCTCCCTGGCGAGCACCGATTGTTAAGGACTGAGTCGCTTCGTTGTATGTGAAAGGAATCGTGCTGAAGGCGCCTTTTTCATAATTGTAGTTAACGTTTTCGTCTTCATACAGCGTAAATGCACCGTCGGCTCCGGTATAAACAAACAGACGAATAGGATCGGCGTTCTTTTCAGTTGTGTATTGAATCGCCGGGCCGAACGGGATGATTGAGCCTTCTTTCGTAAAAATTGGTATATCAGTATATGGTGCATCGGCCTGAATGGTTTGACCGCCTTGGAAATACCGACCAGATTTAAGGTCATACCAGCCGGTCCCGGCGGGTAGATATACCTGACGCGCTCTGGCTTTATATTCTGTCACCGGGTTAATCAGCAGCGCCGGGCCAAACATAAACTGGTCGCCGATATTCAGCACTTTTTTATCCTGGCCAAAATCCATGACCAAAGCTCGCATAATCGTATAGTCGTTTCGTGTCACCATGCCGGTCAGCGAATAAATATAAGGCATCAGCCGGTAACGCAGTTTGTCGTATGCTAACATTGTTTGATAAGCCGGATGGTCGTCCGGTGCGATATTGAACATTTCGCGATAAGGGAATTGTCCATGAACACGGAACAAGGGACAGAATGTCCCGAACTGGAACCATCTAGTATTCAGCTCTCGCCATTCATCAAGGTCGTCTCCCTTAGCGTGTTCGTAACGCGGCTCGACTGCAAA
>CAZVUF010000264.1:0-3516 GCA_964629355.1 uncultured Pirellulales bacterium
GTGCGGTATCAACCGCCATTTCCAAAGCATCGGGGCCATCATCGTTCTTTGCCAGAGGGAACTGAATCAATTGCTGCAAAAGTTGCTGGTGCTTCCTGCTAAATCGCAACAATCCCTGACTTACATATGTTTCAAGACTGCAAATGCGAGAGTGCTTCTGAGAGCTATGCCGCAGGGACTCGATTCTAATATTGTGGCCGTTTTTTCTAAGACGGCGTTCCAGATCGTCGACCATTAGCTGCTGAAAATTATTACTTTCAACCGCAAATTGTGAGAAACGGTATATATCGGCATACTGTATTATCTTTTGAATAGTTTCATCCGGAGTGCAGTAAATCAGATCTGCAGCAATGACATACAAAATGTTAGTTCTGCTGTCCTTGAGTAAAACAATTATGGCCGTGTAATCTCCTTTAGAAGAACGTCCCATGCTCGGATCACATGCCCCGTAGAAACAGCCTTTGTGACCAATGGCCTCAATCAGATGTTGCGTATCCCTGAATTCACCGTCCCAGAAATGCATATTTTCTTTTTTAAATATACATTGTTTTGGATCTAAGGGGCAGTTTTGTTTCTCACGCTGAAAATATATATCTCCTTCTGTTTCCCGCATAACCATAAGATCGTAATAGCTTTCCCATTGAGGCCATAAGACTTTCGTGCCTTTGAGCATTCCTTCTTTTTCTATCTTAAAATATATTCTTGCTGCATCAGAACCTGTTTTACCTTCAAATTCCTCTCTTGATCTAAAAATCGCAGACCACCTTTCCCATAATTGCGGGTTATCACTAAATTCTTCAACAGCCTTATATGTTTTTCCATCCCAGCCGGGAGTTCTTTCAGGATCCACTAAGTTAGCCAATAAGGAGTTGTGGTTAAGTATTGTGCCTACAACAATGACATTGGTATCGGGATGGCCGGTATTTAGTAGAGTGCCACTGAACCAGGAACGGAGCTTCTCACGCTGTTCTTCAGATTCCACCTGTTCTTCATTCTCCAGGTCATCTGCTATGATAAGGCCGGGCCTGTCCTTGTCATGCTTTATGCCGCGAGGATTTTGGCCTACGCCGTAAGCGCAAATCATAGCCCCATTGGGAAGCTGAATCTTATTGTCTCGCCAGGGCTTTGGCCTTTTGACGTGGCAAATCTCCGGAAAATCCGAAGAGATCAAAGAGTTATCTATTAACTGGTGTTTTATATCTTTCAAAAGGGCAATTACCTGCTCCGTGGTATTGGAAGCAATTAATATTAATCTTTCCTTAAAATATAAAACACACCATAGTACATATACTAGGCTTACAATGGTGCTCTTAGCGTGACCACGTGGAGCGGCTATTGCAACCTTTGCCCTTCTCTTTCTGGTTATCTCAAATAGCAGAGCAAACATCTCCTCGTGCATTCTTGAAAAGGATGCATGGCAGTTGTTCTTCATATAGACTTCGGCAAAGGCCCGAGGTGACTGAGAAGCCAGATTGCGACGATGGCGGCTTAGCTCAGTTGACAGCACATTTATGGTATCACTTGGTTGTTTCATGGTTTTCTCCTTTATTATCCTGCCGAGGCGAGTCATCCTCGAATTCGGCTACGGTTTCATTTGCCTCGACGGCAGAATCTACCTGCTTAGTTTCATCGTCAGGCAACGTCTCTTGGATCTGTCTTAGTCGCATGGCCTCGTGTTCGATTTCCTCAAGGGAAAGCGAAGAGGCTACTGAGTGTCTAAGATCCGCCTCGATTCTCTGAGTCGCAATCGGAAGGTATCCGAGACTTTGCAGCCTCTCGCTGAGCCCACTTGCAATCTGAAAACATCGCTGTTCACCGTCCATCTTAGTTGCTGGCGAAGCATCCTTATCTCGCTGGAACTTGCGAATTCTCTGGATGCATCGTCCAGCCTCCACGTAGAGCATTCCTGCTATCTTTTCTACAAGTTTGGGATCCTTAGTCATCGCGTTTTTGTCTCGTATCGCCTTCCTGTCACGTTCAATGGTTCGGTCCGAAGTCTTCAACAAAAGTGCAATCTCGGCAGTTGACTGGCCCTCGGCAATGAGGAAGGAGACCAGTAGGCGGCGGTCGGCAGGACAGAGGGAGCTGGGATTCACTGACCCGCTCTTGAGATCCTGTAAGAGAGTCAGGGTCTGCGATTCAGAGACTTGATCCTTACTACTGCCATTTTTCTCGCCGGTTTTTGATGTCTGTTTTTCACTACTCATGCCTGCACCTCCTTCGGTAGAAATCGCTCAAAAATCCCAGGTGAGACGGCCTTGTGGCCGGCAAGAGCGATATAGCGACGGACTACGATGTCACAATACTTAGGCTCAATTTCCATTCCAAAACATCTCCTGCCGAGCCTTGCTGCGGCTATCAAGCTGGTTCCGCTGCCCAGGAAAGGGTCAAAAACGATATCCCCCGATTTTGAAGAGTTTCGGATAGCTCTTTCGGCAAGTTCAAGGGCCTTCTGTGTGGGATGTTTATAGAGACAGGTTCGGTCTCTATGGATTTGCCAAAGAGTTGATTCATTTTTAGGGCCGTACCAGTTGTGTTTGGCACCGCCTTTCCAGCCATAAAGGCAAAACTCGGTCTGTTCATTGTAATCTCCAAAACCGGGGGCAAAACTTTCCTTGGCCCAGGTAATAACCGAGGCTATTTTAAAGTTTTTCTCGGTAAGCAGGTCATGCATAAGTCCGAAATTTTTGTGGCTGTTCCAAATATAATATGGAGCTCCGGGTACAAGCACTTCATTGATTGAGTTGGCTACTTTTACGAACCACTTTTTGTACTGAATTGGCGTAAGGTCATCGTTTTGAATCCGCATTGAACGGGCTTCACCAGGAACAATATTATCCTTTTGCAATTTGGCGGTAGGGCGGTTACGTCGGTCATATGAGACCGAGTATGGAGGGTCACAATTGCATAATTGTGCCCGGAACCGACCCATAAGCCTTTGTATGTCACCAGCCTCTGTGACATCTCCGCACAGCAGCCGATGCTGGCCTCCAATTCCTAGCTCTATCAGGTCACCCGATTGCGTAATAACAGGTCCTGTGTTATTGAGTTCGTCCTCAACGTCGAAGTTTTCTTGCGAATTTGGATCTTTTAAATCTGCGAGTATGTTCTCGATTTCAGGCAGATCGAAGCCTGTGACTTCGATATCAATGCCCGGACTTTTGCAGATTTCATCAAGCAGTGTGGCTAATTTATCCTGATCCCAGTCACCGCTGATCTTATTGAGGGCAACATTAAGAGCTTTTTCTTTTTCCAAGGGTAGATTGACAACACTAACTTCGATTTCCTTCAAACCTTTGGCCATAAGTATCTTGAATCTCTGGTGGCCGCCGACCAGGTTGCCAGTTTTTTTGTTCCAGATGAGCGGGTCGATGTAGCCAAATTCATCAACGCTTTTTACAAGGTGCTTGTATTCCTTGTGATCGGGTTTTAGATCTTTGCGAGGATTGTAAAGAGCAGGGTTGATCTTATTGACTGATATTTTTTTGATCATCATTTTCGATTCCTTTCGGCAAT
>CAZVUF010000265.1:0-3515 GCA_964629355.1 uncultured Pirellulales bacterium
AAGGTTTTTTGGTGTGTGGCCAAAAATATTAATAGTTATGTTCACTTTTTTTGAAAAGGAGAAATAATATGTGTAGAAAATTGATTTACATATCTTTTGTGCTTGTGGTGAGCCTTGTTGGAATCAGTGCGGCGCAAGACACGGATCCCACTCTTGTCGGCTGGTGGAAGCTCGATGAGACATCCGGCAATATTGCTGCTGATTCATCCGGCATGGGCAACAATGGCATCGTCTATGGTGCTCCCCAGTGGATAACCGGTCGGATAAACGGTGCACTGGATTTCGACGGCACCAATAATTACGTAGATTTGCCTATCGGTTCGCTCATTAGTTCGCTGACCGACTCCACCTTATCTATATGGGCGGACTTTTCCGGCAGCGGCGGTGCATGGCAGCGGCTCTGGGATTTCGGCACTGGCCCAGCCACAACACCAGCTAATTATATGTTTCTGTCTCCGCGTATCGGCGATGCCGGAGCAATGCGCTTTGCAATTTTGGCTGAAGGTGACACTGGCGAATATTTAATAACTGCCCCTTCAACGCTTGAATCAGGCTGGCACCATGTAGCGGTCGTGATAGATAGCGCAAGTATGAACATGCAGCTTTATCTTAATGGCGACGTTGTTGCCAGTGGCCCGACGCAACGCCTACCAGCGAACCTCGGCGAGACCACACAGAACTGGCTCGGCAGGAGCCAATGGGCGGCGGATGCGTACTATAGTGGCACTTTGGATGATTTCCGCATCTATAATAGAGCGTTGACGAGTGATGAGGTAGATAGGTTCGTACCGAGGTTTATTGTCAAAAGTCCTGGACCGGTTAATGGAGCAGTTATTACTACTACAGCGGTTACTCTTAGCTGGGTAGCCGGTCATACCGCCGTTTCACACCACATCTATGTCGGAGAAAACCTTGAAGATGTGCAAAACGGAATTGCTGATACCGACAAAGGCATAGTTGAGATAAACAATTATTTGCTCGAGAACTTAGAAGCCGACAAGACTTATTACTGGCGGGTCGATGAAATCGAAGCCGATGGTGTCACCGTACACACCGGCCCAATATGGAGTTTTGCCGTTTCTCCGAAGATGGCCTCTAATCCGACTCCTGCAAATGGCACAAGATTTGTACCTACAAATGTTTCGCTAACCTGGACTTCAGGTGCAGATGCAATTCAGCATCATGTGTTTTTTGGTACTAACTCCCAGGATGTGCAAGCCGGCACTGGTGATACAGACAAAGGAACCGTTGATGTCGCCGAATTTGCTCCGGGAACACTTGAATATGCAACGACTTACTACTGGAGAGTCGACGAGTTTGATAAAATTACTACATATCCGGGTGAGGTTTGGAGCTTTAGAACGGTACCTGCTATACAAATTTCGGACCCCAATCTTGTCGGCTGGTGGAAACTCGATGAGGGTGCAGGTATTACAGCTCTTGATTCGTCGGGTAATGAATATAACGGAACTTTAGTTAATGGACCCGAGTGGATCGAAGGCTATGACGGCGGCGCGCTTTGGTTCGATGGGCAGAATGACTATGTAGAACTGCCTATCGGTACGCTACTTAGCACCTTGACCAGCTCTACCTTCGCTATATGGGCGGACTTCCAAAACCAAAATGGTAACTGGTCACGTCTCTGGGATTTTGGCACCGGCACAGCTGTCAACATGTTCCTTACACCCGCCATGGGTGCAGCTGGTAGCATGCGTTTCGCCATAACGATTAGTGGTAATGCTAACGAAGATCAGTCGACCGCATTGAATGCCTTACCTGCCGGGTGGCATCATGTGACCGTGACGATAGACCCAGCTAACACCACCCATACATTGTACCTCGATGGGCAGGTTGCCTTTGCAAACAACGCTGCCAGATACACACCAAGCTCACTCGGCGTCACTACTCAAAACTGGCTCGGCAGGAGCCAATATCCCGCTGATACCTACTATCCCGGCTCTTTGGACGATTTCAGGATATACAACACTGTAAAAACAGCGGCCCAGATTGGATTGATTATGCAAGGCAACCCGCTACTTGCCCGGAATCCAAAACCGGCCAATAAAGAATTAACGGATGTAGAAAAGGCATTGCCCATTAGCTGGTTGATTGGTGAACAGGCAGCTCAGCATGATGTGTACTTAGGTACAAATGCACTCGCCGTGGAAGGTGCAAACACATCTGATACGTCAGGTATATACAGAGGTCGACAGGATGCTAACACCTATACTCCAACGGAAACTCTTGAACCCAGCCAGACTTACTACTGGCGGGTTGATGAGATAAATACCGATGGGACTACCAGCGCCGGAAGAGTCTGGAGCTTTACGGTTGCTGATTATCTTATCGTGGATGACTTTGAAAACTATGACGATTTCGATAATCGAATATATGATACCTGGGGTGACTATTTCGTGAATAATACCGGAATGACCGTGGGACATCTTGACCCACCGTTTGCAGAGCAAACTATAGTTCACGGCGGCCTCCAATCTATGTACATGCGTTATGACAACGATGGTACTGTGAATGAAGGTACCAACTATGAGCAGAGTGGTACACTGTTTTATTCTGAGGCCGAACGCCAGTGGCTCCAGCCTCAGGATTGGACCAGAAAAGGCGTTGACTCATTGAGTCTGTGGTTCAGAGGCCTTCCAGGCTCTCTTGGAAGCTTCACGCTTGGACCACCGATTACGATGACCGCTGTTGGTACGGATATCGGCGGCACGGCTGACCAACTCCACTTCGCCTATAAGCGGCTCAACGGCAACGGGAGCATAACGGCAAATGTGCTAAGTGTCAGTAATACCGACTCCTTAGCTAAGGCGGGAGTAATGATTCGCCAGACGCTGGAAGCCGGTTCCGTACATACCGCGATTGTTGTCGCGCCCGCCAATAGAGCCATCTTCCTGCGACGTATCAATACGGATGAGGCCACCTTCACAACTTCACGAGCCGGCGTTTCTGTTCCCCGATGGGTGAGATTAACTCGCAGCGGCAACACGTTCACGGCCCAGCATTCAACTAATGGAACTTCCTGGACGACGGTTGGTTCGGAGACGATATCTATGCTTTCGGATATCTATGTAGGCTTATGTCTGACCAGCCGTAACGCCAATGCTGTCTGTACAGCTGAATTCTCAGATCTTAACATAAGCGGCACGGTTACAGGTGATTGGAAGTCCCAGGATATCGGCATAGAGAATAATGCTCCTGAGCAGCTTTATGTAGTGTTGCAGGATAGCACCGGCAACAGCGCTGTCGTCAATCATCCGGATTCTGCTGCCACTATCATAGACACGTGGACGCAGTGGAGTATTCCTTTGACGGACTTTAGCGGTGTAAATCTGCAGGCAGTCACGAAGATGTCCATTGGTGTAGGTGACAGAGCCAATACAACACCTGGTGGTGCAGGTGATTTGTACATTGATGATATAGGGCTGTATCTTCCATAGCATATGAAATAAATAGTGATTAGCCCAAATGGTAAGTATCATTTCGGGGCTTATATTGAT
>CAZVUF010000266.1:0-3504 GCA_964629355.1 uncultured Pirellulales bacterium
CTCACCAGATCACCTTCATACGCACTCTGGTCCGGGCCAGCGTAGGCTACCGGCGCTTCGTTGATGATAGTAGGGCTAAAAATAACGTAGCCTACCTGTTCTGAAATATGATTACGCTCGCTATCGCTAATCTGGTCCTCATCGATTGAAAGGTACAGTTTGGTGGTGGTGGCGAGTGTCGGGCCATGTACGTTGGCCCAGCCGCCGTTAGGACCATCCATTCCTACCAGGGTGACCACAGCTACCTGAGGAACTGAACCGAAGGCGGTATTGAAGCTATAGGTATATGGCGGAGAATCGGCCACACCTTGTACGGTATCGGCACCGACTGATGCTTCGAACTCGACTCCGTTGATTGAGCCGTGACCCGCTTCGAACACGATAAAGCCGACCGTCTCGTCCTCCCGTGAGGTATCGGTATCCTCGCACACTGTCTTACCCGTCTTCAACGCCGTCGCCGAAGGTGGGTCGGTCCGGCTGCTGCCCCGGCACCAGAACACCGACCAGCCGGGGTCATTTTCGCTCATCACCTGGCCGAGCACCACCGGGTTGCTGTAGCTCTGCTGGTAGCTCCGAGACTCGCCAATCCAACTGCTGTCCTGGTCGGTGACGGTGGAGAGATATTTCTGGGCTTCGACTTTCACCCCATCGATAGTCCAAGCGCCCTCCTCGACCACCAAGTAGCTGACAGTCTCTGCCACAACCGCACCACCCGAGGGATTTTGAAGCCGTACGTCAAAGCTCTTCGGGGTCACGTTACTGACTCGTGCCACTACCGGCGTGCTGTTATTTTTATATTGAATTGAGCAGACCACGACCGGACTCACGTAGGTATTGTCCAAGTTAACGGTCACATGGCCGCTCCCGACCGTCACCACGCCGAACTCCAACTGTCCGGTAGTTGCCTGAGGAATTATTGTTATCGTCACTGTATCAGTAGCGGTAGCTCCGTCGTCATCGGTCACTTCCAATGTCACAGTATGGGCGCCTAGGCTAAAGCCGACGGTTGGCGTCGCCCCGCTGGCTATCTGGGTGCCACCTTCGCTCCATATATAGTTGATAATCGTGCCATCCAAGTCTGTGCTCCCCGTTCCGTCCAGCGTGACAGCCTCAGCCCCGCTGCCATCAATGTCTGGTATTGTCTGGTCACTGCCGGCTTGGGCGGTCGGGGGCTCGTTGGTGCTGCCCTGCTCAGTGACGAAATACCATGTCGGACCCGTGGTTATCTGGGAGCCATCCGAGACCTCGACATACCACTCGTAAGGGGTGTTCACATCAAGGCCATCCCAAGTAATGGAGGCACTACCGCCACTGGTGACGCCACTTACCGTGCCCAGGCTTACGAAATCTTCAGGATACTCCATATCATAGGTCAGTAAAAACTGGCTATCAGCATCGGTCTCATATGAACCAAGCCAGGGCGAGTAGGTTTTCACGGATATCTCGTCATCCGCCGGTGAGAACTGGAGGATGCGCAGGTAGCCATTACCTCCGTTATCGTAGTCCTGGTAGTCGGCCAGCAAAACGTATATGGTATTTCCGTTATCTCCTATCTCTGTCCGCTGCGCTTCGTCATGCATATGCCCGCAGAGCATCAGGAACAGGTTGGGATTGTCTTTTAAGTCAGTAAAGATGGCTTCTTGTCCCCAGGAGGCATTAGTGTTGAGGATATAGTGACTGACCACAATAGCCCGGCGGCTACTATAAGTCTCCAGCAAACTGTCGGCCCAGTTCAGTACATCCGTATCCGGCTCAAATTCTAGGTTGATGACAATGAAGTCCATACCGGCGGCGCTGAAGAGCGAATAATTGTTGTCATTATTATCATCGTAATAACCGCCGTAATAGCCTCGTCCGCTGAAACGACTAACGCCAAAGTAATTATTGTAGTAAGTGGTGTCATAAGTAGCGGTGTTCATATCGTGATTGCCGGGAAGCACTCCGTAGGGGATGCCATCTGGCAGTCCGGTAGTTACCGGGTCCTCCAGCAATGACATCGCAATATCGGCATTGTTCCACTGCGTGGTATTATTCCACGTTTGAACGATGTCTCCCTCATGGGCAACATAGACGATATTCAGCTTATTTTGTTCGTCGACAATCCACTGCGTCTGGTTGTTAAAGATTGACGGATAGCTCTGCGAGTAATACTGGGTATCCGGCAGGACAATAACTGTGAAACCCTCGGCGGTGCCGGTACTGGCTTTTCTGCCGTAGAAGGTCACATCCAGGGTATCAGCATCCGGGTCAGAAACAGTAACCTCCAGTGAAGGTTCGGTGCCGATATCCTCACCCCCATCGAGGGGGGCTATAATTACTGGCTGATTCGGAGGGCTGTTTGTGGTCGGGGTGGCTAGGATGGTGTAAGAGTAATTAACCGTCCCGCTGGAGGTTCCGATGTAATCCACTGTCACCTGCGACGGTGAAACATTAACGCGAAGGTGGCCTGAATTAGGCAACTCTTTAATCGTATACTGGTCGCTCTCACTATACAGATTGAATCCATACCCGGTCATACTTGGCGTGGGGGCTAACTGGTAGACGATACCATCACGCTCCTCATAGGCATACTCATGGTCATGGCCGTGGAAGAAGGCGTTAACGCCGTTTTGAACCATCAACTGGTGAATCGGGGCACCCCATCCCGGCCTTTTAGTATCGAATTCCCATGTACCATTCCAGTTCTGCCCTCCCCATTCGTAGTAGGGCACTGCCTCGGCACCGCCTCGTACGTAGAGGTAGGACGGCATCCCTCCGGTCACATGATGGGAAAAGACAAACTTGAAAGTGGCATCACTGTTTTCCAGCGTCTGCTTAAACCAATCATACTGTTGCTTGCCCAGGGTCCAATCCCACGCATCGTTGCTCCCTGCGCCTTCATCATTGTCTTCTCCTCCCGAGGCGCCACTGTACGGCTTGGTCATCGTGTACTGGAAAGGGTCGAGGACAACGAACAGCGCGTCACCCCACTCCCAGGCATAGTAGTCCTCACGGAGGTGGTCGCCATCAATTTCTGCTAGTGTGTCGGTATTTCCAGTGTAGAAATCGTCCGGGATTGGGAGGGGGTAATAAAGTTTTCGCGCATTTACACTCAAGAGGGCTTTGCTGGGAGTATCATCAAAATTCCAGCCCTCTTCGTTCTCATGGTTTCCCAGAGCGAAGAAAAACGGAACCGAATGGCTGATAATACCTAGGTGCGGACGCTGGTTGAGGTATGCTTGACGAGCTTCTTCAACAGTATCTATAACACCATCCATGAAGAATGTATCGCCGATGTCGATGTGAAAGTCAGGATTATCAACAAGCACGTTTTCTAAAGTTTGATCGTATAGGTTTGCGTTACCACCACCATTCAGATGTGAATCGGCTATTATCGTAAAGGTGAAGGGGCTCCCCGGTGGCCTTTGAGTATAAAATGAATGCTCATCTCGTTCTATCCAGTCAGTTGCGCCGACTTCGCGGTAGACCATGCGGTAGTAATAGCTGGTGTTGCTCAGAAGCCCA
>CAZVUF010000267.1:0-3502 GCA_964629355.1 uncultured Pirellulales bacterium
GAGGTGACATGGAAACAAGCAGAAAAGCCCACTGATGCGGATACCGGCATATCCTGGATAAAGACATGGGGCGAAGGTCGAGTGTTTTACTGCTCGCTTGGTCACAACCACGATGTGACATGGAATCCACCGGTATTGGAGCACTATCTCCGAGGTATTCAATTTGCGCTGGGTGATTTGAAAGTTGATACAAAACCTAAACCGACACCACAACCGGAAACCAAAGATTAATTCTGGAAAGGGGACAGAAAATGGCTGAGCAATTGGAAATAGCCGCAGCTCTATTAGAGAAAGTAAAGACTTATGACTGGGGACAGAGCCGTTTGGCGCTTACGGAAGTAGAAGATGTTATAAAAAAGGCGTACGGCAACAAGGGCGAAATGGCAAAGATTGAAAAATCTTTGCTGAGCGTGCTCGCACTGCCGGATGCTACACGTGCGGGCAAGGATTTCATCTGTAGGCAGTTGAGCATCATCGGTACCGAACAATCCGTGCCTGTTTTGGCCAAAATGTTGACTAACGATGAATACTCCGATATGGCAAGATACGCATTAGAGCGGATACCCGGCACCGCTGTTGATACGGCTTTGCGTGATGCTCTGCCGAAAGCAAGCGGCAAGGCAAAGATAGGAATAATCAACTCGTTGGGTCAGCACCGTGACGCCCAAGCTGTGGACGTTCTGGGCAAACTCCTTGGTGATTCCGACGAAATGGTTGCAGTAGCTGCCGCCGCAGCTCTTGGCCGAATAGCCGATGAGCAGGCCACTAAAATCCTGGCCGCAGCCAGCGGCAAAGCAGGCGGCAAATTAAAAATGCGGATTATGGACTCATATCTGTTGTGCGCCAACCGGCTTGTTATAGATGGAAAGAAGCCCCAGGCTTTGGCTATATACAAGGAGCTGCAGCAACAAGAGATGCCGAAACAAATTCGTGCCGCCGCGGCTAAGGGCTATATTTCCGCGTTGAAATAGGGATAATAAATGAAAACCGAATATAAGTGCACAGGTGATAAGGGCATAAGTGCACAAGTACCTGTGTTCCCTTCGACTTTGCTCAGGGCAGGCTTGTGCTTTTGTGTTCTTATGCTCTTTTGCTCCGGTGCTGTGTGTTTAGCTTCAAATGAGACAACCAGTGAAGCTGTCAAGGCAGCGCTCGATTTACTTAAGAGCAGCGACCCAGATATGCAGACTGTGGCTATAACGATGGTAAGACAACTTCAGGGCAAAGAAGTCACAGAGGCCCTAGCCAGGGAGCTGCCGAATCTTCCTGCTGCAGGACAGCTGCAATTGCTCTCGGCTTTGGCCGACCGTGGAGATCGAACCGCCTTGCCTGCGGTCATTAGCTCTACAAAGGCTAAAGAGGTCTCCGTTCGTGTGGAGGCTTTGAAAGCATTAGGACAGTTAGGCGACGCGTCAAGTGTCACCCTGCTTGCAGAGACCGCAGCCAACAGCAAGGGCGAAGAACAGAAAGCCGCCCGCGAGAGTCTGTATCGTTTGCGAGGTTCCGAAGTTGATAAAACAATACTTGCAAATACACTTTCTGCTTCTGGTAACGTCAAAATCGAATTGATTAGAAGTATAAGTGAGCGGAATATCACGGCTGGCGTGGGAACTTTGCTGAGAACCGCGCAGGACCAGGACAGCCGAGCTCAACAGGAGTCGTTTAAGGTCTTAAAGGTTATTGCTGACGAGAATTATTTACGAGCGCTTGTACAGCTTTTAGTAGAGATAGAAAATGAATCCGTGCGTCGTGAGGCTGAGAAGACCATTGCCGCCGTGGCTCTTAAGATTCAGGATGAAAACCGTCGGGCTGATGTTGTGCTGGCGGCTTTACCAAAGGTTATGGATATTCAAAAGCGGTGTGCACTCTTCAATGTACTCGGTAAAATAGGAAATGATATTGCGCTGGCTGCAATACGTGCGGCTCTGAAAAGCGATAACGAAAAAGAACAGGATACTGCTGTTCGAGCCTTGTCGGATTGGCCTAATCCTAAACCTATCAACGATCTTTTAACGATAGCAAAGACTTCAAAGAATGAAATCCACAGGATTTTAGCTTTGCGCGGGTTTGTACGTATGGTTGGGCTTAAATCCCGCGAGGCGGGGACCCTTGACGAGAATCGCCCGACTGACGAAGCTATTAAAATGTATCAGCAGGCGATGGAGTTGTCTGAGAATATACGCGAAAAAAGATTAGTGCTATCCGGGCTGGCAAATTTAAAATCGCCTGCCGCTTTGGAAATGGCCGCTTCTTACATGCAAGATGCGACGTTGCAGCAGGAGGCCGAGGTCGCCGTAATCAAAATTGCGGAAGGTATTTATACAGATTATCCTCAACAAACAAGAGATGTATTAAATAGGATCATCGAAACTTCAAAGAATGATTCAGTGCGAGATCTCGCCCGGAAGATAATAAAATCTGCCGAAAGCGGGTAGATATTTAATCCCGCGATTCATCGCGGGGTTTTCATACGTTGTTGTACGGCGGCATCGGAGAACTCGTTAGTGAAGAAAGGGGAATATTATTATGAAAGACAATAAAATTAACGAGCAAAATGGGGGAAAAATGTCTCGACGTGATTTCATGGGTGCTGCGGCAACGGTGGCGGCATTTACGATTGTGCCGCGGTCTGTGCTTGGAGGTGCTGGTAATGTCCCGCCGAGCGAAAAGCTTAACATAGCCGGCGTAGGTATAGGCGGTATGGGCAAAAATAACATTAGAGCATGCGAGGGCGAAAACATTGTGGCGCTTTGTGATGTGGACGATGCTTATGCAGCCAAAGTATACCAGAGTTATCCCAATGCCAGAAAGTGGAAAGACTTTCGCAAGATGCTGGATGAGCAGAAGGATATTGATGCTGTGGTTGTTGCTACACCGGACCATAATCACGCTGTGGTCGCGATGGCAGCGATGCAGCGCGGCAAGCATGTATATGTTCAGAAACCTATGACACGGACCGTCTGGGAAGCCCGGATGCTGACCGAAGCCGCGCGTAAGTATAAAGTTGCGACCCAGATGGGCAACCAGGGCCATTCCGGTGAAGGAACTCGCCTGGTATGTGAATGGATCCGGGACGGAGCCATAGGCGATGTGCGTCAGGTGCATTGCTGGACCAACAGGCCTGTTTGGCCACAGGGGATTGACAGGCCGAAGGATACACCACAGGTACCGCAGTCTCTGGATTGGGATATTTGGATTGGTCCGTCACCGCAGCGCCCGTACAATCCCGCTTATCATCCATTCAATTGGCGGGCCTGGCTTGATTTCGGAGCAGGTGCCCTGGGAGATATGGGCTGTCATGTTATGGATGCAGCTTTCTGGGCACTTAAATTGAAATATCCCGTGAGTGTGGAGGCAACTCATTCTTACGAAGTCCATGAGATGTGGAAACGCTTTGACAATAAGGAAACCTATCCCAGTGCCTCTGTGGTGCATTATCAATTCCCTGCTCGTGAAGGTATGCCGCCGGTTAAGTTAAACTGGTATGATGGTGGAATACTGC
>CAZVUF010000268.1:0-3445 GCA_964629355.1 uncultured Pirellulales bacterium
CCAGACGGATTTGAAGTTTTAACGATATCGGCCATTGCTATAGTTACCCTCAGAGATTTCTGTGTATTTTTTGAAGTATATATTGCTGAAGCTCCCGGCCAGGGCCAGAGACCGCGAATTTTTCTGGCTAAGACTTCCACCGGCTCCTTGAAATCTAAAAAGCCGTCGGATTTCTTCAGCTTCGGTGCAAGAGTGGCTTTTGAATGGTCCTGTTCAGTATAAGTAATGGTGCCGTCGGCAATATTGTCTATCGTTTTAATCAAAAGTGGTGCTGCTATATGGGCTAATCTGTCATGCAGTTGGCCGGCTGTTTCGTCGCCGAGAATTTCAGTTTGTTCCATCGAAAGGATTTGACCGGCGTCCATTTTTTCAGCTAAGGTTATGATAGTGACGCCTGTTATGGTTTCGCCGTTGATTATAGCCCAGTTTATCGGCGCAGCGCCGCGGTATTTGGGCAGCAACGATGCATGAACGTTTATTGCACCTTTAGGAGGTAGATTTATCAGGTCGTTTCCGATTTTCTGCCCGAATGCAATAACCACAATCAAATCCGGCTTAAAACCAGCTATCTTGCTGACGACCTCTGATGAGTTTATGTTCTCTGTTTCAATGAATGGTATAGAACGAGTGTTAGCCCATTGTGCTACCGGTGTAGGCACAGGCTTTCTGCCGCGGCCTGCTGCTCTGGTAGGCTGCGTCACTATAAATTTTAGCTCATGGTTTGACTCAGCTAAAGCATTTAAGCTCGGAATGCCGAATTCGCCGCTACCGAGATATACTATTTTCATATTAAAAATTCAAAAATCAAAATAACAAAGTAAGGTTCAAAAACCAAATTATCAAATGTTCAAAACACAGTTCGGTAGGTTTTGTATCTTGGTCATTTGTGCTTGTTTCGAATTTCGAGATTGAATTTTGGATTTATTTTTCCTCTTGTTTTTCTCTAAGTTTTTTCAATTGCCTTCGGTGTGCGATCTTAGCTGTTGCCGACATATGGTTGACGATGGTTGTTCCCTCAATATGGTTGTATTCATGCTGCAGGCACCTGGCATAAAGACCTTCAGCTTCTTCGGTGAATTCATTGCCAAGAAGATCAATAGCGGTGACTGTGCATTTTTTATATCGCCGGATTTTCGTATAGATGCCCGGCACCGACAGGCATCCTTCCTCATTTTCCTGAAAAGAAGCACTGCCTTTCTCGACGATCGGTGTAACAGTAGGATTTATATAAACTCTGATGTTTTCTTTACTACCATCCAGCGATATGATAAACAGGCGCAGCGGCACGCCGGCCTGTGGCGCCGCAAAGCCGATGCCTTTGTTGGCTCGCATAATTTCCGTCATCTTTTCGACTAGTTGTCGAATATTATCATCAATTTTTTCAACCGGCCTGGCAGGTTTTGCCAGAACCTCATCCGGGTAATGCGTGATTCGACATTTATCAACATCTATCATTCGTATATATCCCAAAAGGGAACTATTCAAATAGATTCGTGTGTACGTGTATGACGTTTATCTATTATCAAATTCGTTGCCGGCGAAGGTGGTGCCAAGATAAAGCTCTCTGACGGTCTGGTTACGGATTATTTCCGCTGGTGCGCCGGCTCCAATAACTCTTCCGTGGTCGATTATATAGGCTTTGTCAACCACCTCAAGCGTTCTCTCGACGTTATGGTCGGTAATAAGAACGCTGACGTCGGAAGCTACAAGTCGGCGTATCTCCTGCTGTAGGTCTTGAACCGTAATAGGGTCAACGCCACTAAAAGGCTCGTCTAAAAGAATCAATGAAGGATCAGTTACCATGGCACGGGCGATTTCAAGTTTCCTTCGCTCACCGCCGGATAGGAATCTGCCCTGACTGTCAGCTACTTCGGTTAGGCCGAAACGGGTAATAAGCGCATTAGCCTTGTTATAGCGGTCGGCGTTAGTGATAGACATCGTCTCCAGAATGGCATACAGGTTGTCCCGAACGCTGAGTCGCTGAAAGATGCTAGGTTCCTGTGAGAGGTAGCCTATACCCAGGCGGGCCCGTTTGTACATAGGCAGCTTAGTAACATCTCTGCCTTGAAAGATAACCTGCCCGCTATTGGGTGTAATCATGCCCATAATCATCCTGAAGGTAGTGGTTTTGCCGGCTCCGTTTCGGCCTAAAAGGCCGACAATACTGCGCCGACCAATCGTGATGGACACTTCGTTGACCACAACTCGGCCAGAATACTTTTTCAACAGCCCACGTGTTTCAAGTAGAGTTATATCTTCCATTTTGGCATCTCGTATCGCTGTATCGCGTTGCGACATTATAGCAGCATTAATGAATTTAGAAAACCCCGCAATAAGTCGCGGGGCTAAATATTTTTCGTTTTAGCCCCTCAATCCTTCGATTCTGCTCAGAACGGATTTATTAGGGATTCACAATCGCAATTCATTGCGGGATTATTTTTTCTGGCTTTTTTGCGATAATTTTGCTATTAAGTAGTCTCTTACTAATAGTAAGGTACTTGTTTACCCCGTTAGAATGCGCCGTGGCTTGCCACGGGGATGAAAATATTTAATTCCTTTATAATGAACACGGGATTTAATACCCCGTGTGAGTCCATTTAGAAGGGCGAATGGCTTCTAACGGGGTTTACCTGTGGCGAGTTGATTTATTCAGGGTAGCTTATGTTTGCGATTCTGAGCGATATACATTCGAATATTGAAGCTTTATCTGTGGTTCTGGCTGATATAGAAAAACGCGGCATCAAGACGATTTACTGCCTGGGTGATGTGATTGGTTACGGGCCCAACCCCAAAGAATGCCTGGATTTAATTATAGAAAAAACTGAGTGGTGTGTCCTGGGCAATCACGATTATGGGGTTTTTTATGAGCCGACAAATTTCAACTATGGTGCAGAACAGGCAAGTTTCTGGACCCGCGAGGTTCTCGAAACCGAACAAGAGAGACTCAAAAGCGATAAATGCTGGAGCTTTTTAGGCAATCTGCCGATGCGGCAGACGCTTGAAATCGAGATAGGAACAAATAAAGTGAGTATGGATTTCGTTCACGCTTCGCCGAGAAAGCCGGTCAATGAATATATATTTCCTGATGATGTTTATACTAACCCGGCGAAGGTTCGTCTTCTGTTCGAGCGTATTAAGCATATCTGCTTTGTGGGCCATACGCATATGCCCGGCGTATTTCTGGATGAGCCGGATTTCTATCCACCTGACGAGTTGAGCAGTGTTTATCCAATTATTGAAAATGAGAAAGCAATCATCAATATCGGCTCAGTCGGTCAGCCGAGAGACAGGGATAATCGGTCGAGCTATGCGTATGTGGATGGAAACAGAGTGCACTTTGTGCGGTTGGAATACGATTATAAAGCCACCGCAAGAAAGATTCTGGCAGTTGAACAGTTAGATAACTTCAATGCTGAGCGACTATACGAAGGAAGATAGACTCGTC
>CAZVUF010000269.1:0-3374 GCA_964629355.1 uncultured Pirellulales bacterium
AAATCCTTTCGCTGGTTTGCTCCTGAAGGTTTTTAAAAGCAAGCATGCAAATAATGCCTGTAAAGGTTCCAAATAGGGTAAATGGTGAGTGATTCTTTAATTCTGTTAAGATGATAGAAATTTTTTTCATAATCTGCATAAACTAAATCCAAACCATCATTTTTTAGTATCAGAGTTAAACATAATCCACCTTGATATTTTACTATTATACGTAAAAAATGCAACTAAGTTGCATATTATTTCTGAAATTTTTATATATTTGCCAGTCAATGTGGTTGAAAGTAAACAGGAAGCGCAGACTTTAGACCACCATCATTAGCTAAAAAGCAATTGCAGATTTATTCCCATCCGGGTAAATTATCATTTCCATATATTTAGCCTGCGGTTTTATGGCTCGACTGAGCTCGCCGAAGTCCGCAGGTTGTTGCATAAAGTGAACTTTACGCAGAAGATAAAAGCAGAATGAAAATATTGCAAAAAATATCGGACGTTCAAAATATAAAAAAAGGTTGTATGCTAACGATTGGGAATTTTGACGGCGTCCATCTCGGCCATCAGGAGATTTTAGCTGCCGCCCGCAAGGCTGCTAAAGAAAATAAGGTGGAATTGGTGGCAATGACTTTCGAGCCGCATCCGGTTGCCGTTTTATATCCGGAAAGAGCACCAAGGGTATTGACTCCTTTGGACCTTAAAAAGCATTTGCTGGCAAAGTGTGGTGTGGACTGCCTAATTGTATTGGAAGGCAACGATGAACTTCTAAATCTTTCGCCTGAGGATTTTGTGAACCATTTTCTCGTTGAGAATATTCAGCCGAGTGTGGTTGTTGAGGGCAGCGATTTTAATTTCGGAGTAAAGCGGGCCGGGGATATTGATACACTACGGAAGTTAGGCGCCGAGAAAGGTTTTGAAGTTTCTGTAATCGAGCCAAAAGAAATCAGGCTTTCAACAGGTCAAACCGTCAGAGTTTCGAGTACCATAATTCGATATATGCTTGAAAGCGGCCACGTTGCTGACGCTGGTGCTGCTTTAGGCAGGCCTTATCGGCTGGTGGAGCAAATCATACCCGGTCGGGGAATAGGTAAAAAAATTGGTTTTCCGACACTGAATATGAGAAAGCCGGAGCAGGTAATTCCCGCTGAGGGTGTCTATGCCGGCTTTGTCCGGATCGGGCAGACGATTGAAGATGCTCTGGCTTGTGAGGACAGAGTTGCTGCTGTTTATAGTATCGGCCAGGCAAGGACGTACGGCGACGAATTTTCATTACTGATAGAGGCGCATTTGTTGAAAGAGAATATCGGCAGTTTGGCCAGTCAATATATGGCGATGGATTTTGTTGCGCGTATCCGCAGCCAACACAAATTCAGGACCTCTGAGGAGCTTTCCGCCCAAATCGCAAAGGACTGCGAAAAGGCAAGAGAGGTTCTGGATACACAGTAGGGATTTACCTGATGCAGATTGAATAAATGTCATAAAATCGTATAATTCGATACATGGAAAAGAGTGACACAAGTCCTGAAGCCAGACAGGTCTTGATTGACCTATACCGCAAGATGCCGCCGGAGGTAAAATTCAGACGTGTCTTCGAAGCCTACCAAACCGGCAAGATGTTGGCTATGGCTGGCCTGAGAGACCTTTATCCTGACGCAAGCGAAAAGAAGATATGGTACCTCTGGGCCAAGCAGCACCTCGGTGACGAACTTTTTAAAGAGCTTTACGGAGCAGTACCCGATGAATAATCCTGCTGAACTGACAACGCTGGAGAATTTTACCAATATTCTCGACCGTCTTGGCATCGCGTATGCAATTGGTGGCTCAATTGCCAGTTCTGCGTATGGAGCAGTAAGGTTTACTGAGGATGCCGATATAGTAGTCGAGCATTTTGGCGATAGGACCGAGGAGTTTTTCGAATTGGTGAAGGGTCAATATTATATTAGTAAAGATGCAATGTTTCGGGCTTTGAAAGAGTGGAGCAGCTTTAATGTTATTCATTTCGAATCTGCTTTTAAGATTGATGTTTTTATTCGCAAAGACACAGCTTTCGAAAAGCATTTGATATCAAGGGCGAAGAGTTTAAAACTTTCTGATTCATTAGAAAAGAATTTCTCCGTGGTTTCACCAGAAGACATCATTCTGTTAAAGATGCAATGGTATAACTCTGGTGGACGAAGCTCAGAGCGACAATGGAATGATATTTTAGGCATTTTCGCAGTTCAGGCAAAAAGGCTTGACTTAGGATATTTGAAGAAATGGGCTGCAGTATTGGGAATCAATGAGTTATTTGAAAAAGTTATATCTGAAACAACATGAATATATACAGGAGGTAATTATGAAAAACAGAAATTTAGAGAGATTAGAAAGTGCCATGTTTGCTCAAGGTAGAGCCTTGCTTGTGGTGTTCTTTATTGGCTTGCTGGTTGGTCCTGCCTATCGGGTAAATGCCGGTTGGGAGCAGGTCGATGAAATATTAAGCAAAATTTCTGCCCCACAGTTTCCGGATCGGGATTTTAAGATTACCGATTATGGCGCGGTCGGAGATGGACAAACAGATTGCACCGAGGCCTTTAAGAAAGCTATATCGGCTGCTAACCAAGCCAGCGGCGGTCGTGTGGTGGTCGAAGCAGGTTCATTCCTGACGGGTCCAATTCATTTGAAGAGCAATGTCAACCTGCACGTTTCGGAGGATGCTGTGATTAAATTTTCGGTGGATCCCAATAAGTATCTTCCAGTTGTATATACTCGGTTTGAGGGTGTTGAGTGCATGAACTACTCGCCTTTGGTCTATGCCTACGAGCAGGAAAATATTGCCATAACAGGCAAAGGGACACTCGATGGACAGGCCAGCTATGAAAATTGGTGGGGATGGACTAAAACTGCCGGCGATGATATTCGAGAATCGCGGAGTCAGGGCGAAGCCGGCGTGCCGGTTGAAGAGAGGGTCTTCGGTGCCGGCAGGAAATTGCGGCCCAATATGATTCAGCCCTACAAGTGCAAAAACATTCTGATTGAAGACGTGACAATAAGAAGTTCCCCAATGTGGCATATTCATCCTGTGCTTTCGACAAATGTCACCGTCAGGAATGTGAAAGTGATCGGCCATGGCCCCAACAACGACGGCTGTAATCCCGAATCGTGCAAAGATGTCCTCATCGAAGGCTGTTACTTTGATACGGGAGACGATTGCATTGCCATAAAAGCGGGCAGGAATAACGATGGCAGAAGGGTGAATGTGGCGAGCGAGAATATAGTTATTCGAAATTGTGAGATGAAAGATGGGCACGGCGGCGTGGTCATGGGCAGTGAAATGACGGGTGGTGCCAGAAATATCTTCGCTGAGAACTGTACGATGGACAGCCCCAATCTTGACCGAGCATTGC
>CAZVUF010000270.1:0-3352 GCA_964629355.1 uncultured Pirellulales bacterium
AGGTCTTCGTATGTCTGGCTCAGGCGAACCTTTGAGAGATATTTTGCCATAGCCCCAACGGTTGCATCTATCGCCATAGAGTTGTCATTGAGCACAATCAGCAATTGCCTTTTGGCTAAACCGAGATTATTGAGTGCCTCAAAAGAAACGCCGTTAACAATACTGGCATCGCCGATAACTGCCACGATCTTATCTTCTCGATTCTCGTCGGTTATCGAGTATCGAGCATCAAGCATTGAGCCAAGTGCCATTCCGATAGCTGTAGCAATGGAGGTTCCTGCGTGGCCAACTGTAAACTGGTCATAGACGCTCTCAGCAGGATTGGGAAAGCCGCTTATGCCACCGGGTTGTCTCAGACGGTGGAATTGTTCTTTTCTACCGGTGATGATTTTATGTGTGTAGCACTGGTGCCCGACATCCCAAAGCAGCTTATCTTCTTTGAAATCAAAGACATAGTGCAAAGCCAGGGTTAGCTCTACCACACCAAGATTACTGGCTAAATGCCCACCGGTTTTGCTGACAGAGCCAAGGATGAACTGTCGTATCTCATCAGCCAAAACCTTTAGCTGCTGAACGGACAGCTTCTTTAAATCGTCTGGACTATTGATGTGCTCCAATAATTCTCTCATCGAAAATCTCGTTATTTCAACTAAATACGCGGATGGTTTGAAGTAAGAATCAAAATTTAAAAATCTTTATTGCTTTTATAGCAATACGTTACCTCAAAGACAATCGCATGTAAAGATAAAAAATCCTATGTAAAACAAACCAAACAAGCGTTTTGTAGAGCACATAAGATATTATACAGGCGTTTAGTTTTTATTGTCCATTGCTACAGGGCTGACGTCTAAACAGGATAAAAGAAGATAAATAAAAAGGCCGTAAGCAAATTGCTTAGGGCCTGTTAATGGGTAACCAAAATATATTTTAACACAACAAAGTTCTGAAACACTTCGAGAATAGAGGCGGTGGCCGAATCTGAATAGGCCAATATTGCTTATGAAAAAAACTTTCTGTATTAGTCCCGCCTTTGGCGGGCTCAAGTCCTAATACCAGCGGCTTCATGGGAAGCTGGATATATGAAGCCACGATATATAAAAACAATCCTATTGGACAAAGAGTCCTTTCTTCCATGGACCATCTCCTTGTTACCAATTTATGTATCGGCTCATATTCGATTTCTTCCTTAATCATTCCCGATGCTCGTTTTACAGCCATTTTTGTTTCATGAGCTTTCGGTAACCAGCTTTAAAAACGTAGAAAATCCTTTTATCAATACTGATAAGTGACTTGTTTAAAGTGTAATCGTCGGTTTGGCTGAGCGAATGGATAATTACGAGTATCTTTAGGTGGGAAAAATTTTTTATTTTGTTCTTTTCAGCAGGACTATTGCCAATTGCCGCAGATTGTCAGCTTTGTCACCGAAAGGCTCTAATACCGCAACTGCCTCATCAGCCAATTTCTTGGCCAATTGCATCGACTTTTCCATTCCTATTATGGTGGGATAAGTCGCTTTACCGGCCTTTTCGTCTTTACCGGCGGTCTTACCCAACTGCTCACTGGAAGCACTAACATCGAGAATGTCGTCGGCTATCTGGAACCCTAAACCAATTTTTAATCCATATTCATACAAAGATTTCAATTGCTGCCGGTCTGCTCGACCACAGATAGCTCCCATGGCTGCAGCACATCTAAACATCTTCGCGGTCTTGTTGCTATGAATATATTCCAGAACTTCTTTGGTGCCGGCGGTGTTCTCGGCTTTCAAATCGGCCATTTGGCCTGCAATCATACCGGCCGGCCCAGCAGCTTCAGCCAATTCGCTGATTAACTTAACGGCAACGGCTGGTTCCTCTATTTTTTTAGCTAAAATCTCAAATGCCAGTGTCAAAAGGGCATCTCCCGCCAGAATAGCCGTTGCCTCATCAAAAGCCTTATGGCATGTTGGCCTACCCCGGCGAAGGTCATCGTTATCCATAGCCGGTAAATCGTCATGCACTAATGAATAGGTATGAACCATCTCAATTGCCGCCGCTGCAATCTCCGCGTCACGATTTATCTGTCCGTTGACCAGCTCGCAGGACCAAAGCACCAGAACTGAGCGAATACGCTTTCCCGGTGATTGGAGTGTGTAACACAGCACATCCTCAAGCTCGTTATCGATCGGAAGGTCCTTTAGCAGCCGGTTGATTGTACTATTTACCAGCTCGCGGGCTCGATTCAACTTCGGATCGAAATTTGAACTGTGCATTTCAACAGATGACATAAATCCTTTCCTTTTACCGTCAAGTAGGGTATGCTTTGCATACCGGAAATGTTACTCAAAACCCACAATAAAGACGAGAAACTAAATATCTTTATTACATTTTTTTCGACTTTTTAACAACAAAATATGAATCCCAAAAAGATTTTAATTCTCGGCGTTACCGCATCCGGCAAAGGCAGAGTGGCTTTCGAGCTGGCCAAAAATATGGGTGCGGAAATAATCAGTATCGACTCAATGAAGGTCTATAGGCGGATGGACATCGGCACAGCCAAGCCTCCTAAAGAGGCCCGCCAACAGGTTAGGCACCATTTAATCGACGTGGTTGAGCCGAGCGAATCCTTCAGCGTAGGAACATTTCTGAAAATGACTTATGACACAATTAAGCAGATAACAAGTCGCAATGCTCCCATTATCGCAGTCGGCGGAACCGCTTTGTATATAAAAGCCTTGTTGTACGGGTTGTTTGAGGGTCCCGCAGCCAACCAGCAACTCCGCGATAAACTCAAAAAGCGGGCGGAAACCGAGGGAGTAACAAGTTTGTATCAAGAGCTGACACAAGTTGACCCTGTATTAGCAGAGCGCATCAGTTCCAATGATGCCAAACGCATCATACGTGCTCTGGAAGTTTATCAACTAACTGGCAGGCCCATTTCAACTTTTCAAAAACAATGGACGACAGAAGACAGAAGACAGAATGAAATCATTGGACGAGGGATAAAATACGACTGGAAGATAATCAGCCTGCGAAGAGAAAAGACTGAAGAGAGCAAAAGGATAAACGCCAGAGTAAAAAAGATGATTGACGACGGCATGGCCGATGAGGTTAAATCCCTGCTGGACGAAGAAAAACCGATGAGCCCACAAGCCCAAAGTGCTATCGGCTATGCGGAGATAATAGATTATCTTAATGGCCGTCACAGCCTGGAGGAAGCGGTCGAGCTTATAAAAAGGAACACGCGCCGATTAGCCAAGCACCAACGAACATGGTTTAAAACCTTCAGGAACGTAAACTGGATAGACATCAAGCCGGATGAATCAGCCGAGGAAATCCTCAGCAGAGTCACTACACTCGTTAAAGCTTTGTAG
>CAZVUF010000271.1:0-3336 GCA_964629355.1 uncultured Pirellulales bacterium
AGCCTGTCACGGAAGCAAAGCCGGATGAGGCGGCGGCTGCCCAGCGGAAATTGCCACGGGCTACCTGTATAGCGTAACCGTTCGTTCCGCCCTGGTCCTGACCCGGATCGGCGTTGTGACAGGCTAAGCAATTGGCCTCTAATTTACCTGAGACGTACTGGCGTATCTTCTGTGCTGTGTCTTCGGCATCATGCTCACCCACGCCACCGCCGGGTGTATGTCTGCCGAAAATTTTCACGAAATCGTGGTTCGTCAGGCCCACTTGCTCAGGTCTAAAGGTTCCCGTCCACCGGCGGTGTGAAAGTGGAATCTGCGTAGCTAAGCGGGCGTCAAAGTATATCCAGGGCTGGCTCGGTCTACCGGGCAGGACGTTAGGATCAATCGCATTGAAGTGCCAGCCTTTGCTGATTGTGTTATAGCTGTGACATTCACCACATGTCCACTTCGTTGAAAAAGGCAGAAGAACCTTTGAGTTCTCATCAATATCGGGATTAATCTTGTCGCCTTTGACAAGCTCAAAGGAAGCTGGGTCGATATCTTCAGGATATAATTCTATAAGATGGTTCGGCTGTGCTCGGCTGCCATCGCTCTCGTCGCCAAGCAACATACCTACCGATTCTGCCGCATTAATCAAAGTCGGCGAAATAAACAGCAAAGCTAAAACTACAATCAATCCTTGTTTCAACTTTCTATCGAACCTTTAGTGAATCACGCGTAAAACACGAGGAAACATATTTCATCTGCCGATGACGGATTCAATTCCCTAAATCTTAAATTCGTCCGATTGAAACTCAAGCTTGCAAGCGGCTTCGACTGCTTCGTTTACCTTTAGCACAGTAACAGCCGTTTCATATCCGACCTCGACGGGGCAGTTCAGTTTCGCCTTTCCGTGAATCGCATCAAAGAAGTTTTCCAAGTGCGGCTGATGGGGAAGTTTATCCATCGTCACCGGCAGCTCATACTTGGGCGGAGGTACGGTTGCACGCGAATCCAGAACAGCGGTCGTTTCAACAGGCTTTGTTTCTTCTTCAACGACGGCCTTAAGATAGCCCTTTTTAATCCATGGTTCCCATTTTTCCGCTGGAAGCCAGCTTTCGCGATAAACGCCGTCCCATGAGCCGGCAGCTTCGGAAATATTGATCATCCCCTCATCCCCCATGAAAGCTTCGTAGAAACCGCCTCTGCTGTTTGTTGTTATTGTTTGATAAAATGCTCTGACAGTTCCGTCTTTAGTTTCGTATTCGTAAAGAGCCATAACATTGTCGTACCATTCGCGGCCGAGCCCCTTCCAGTAATCAAGAGCCCCGGTGGCAATTATAGATTTCGGATTCGCGCCGAGGAACCAGCTATAGACGTCAATCTGGTGAGAGCCAAGGTCAACAATAGGACCGCCGCCCAATCCTTTGTACCAACGCCAATTTCTGAACTGATGCATCGACTTAAATCCATATTTTTCAAGCGTGGCCTGGTCAATCTCAGCCTTTTCAGGCCAGCCAATGTCCTCACAAGCTGCCTTGCTTCGGTTCCACTGACCGTTTATAGTAGTAATACGCCCCAACAGCCTTGCCTCTTTGATAACCTTCTCATAGCAATGTATATATCGCGGATTACTACGACGCTGATGGCCGATCTGCAGGAGCTTACCGCTCTCTTTTGCCGCCTCAACCATCCTGCGGGCACCTTCAAGCGTATTGGACATCTCTTTTTCACAATAGACATGCAGTCCCGCCTTAAGGCAGGCAACAGCATGCTCAGCGTGCCAGAAATCAGGCGTGGCGATAATGACTGCATCGATGTCCTTTTCTTTATCGAGCATTTCCCTATAGTCCAGGTATGCGTTATTCTTATGGCCGACCCTCTGCAGTGTCCGCGAGACACGCCTTTGGTTGTAAGCTTCCCAGATGTCACAAACCGCCTTAAACCGTATGCCAGGTATTCTCAGGCAGGCGGTCATTAGGACTTGGCCTTGCTCACCTGCGCCAAGCAGAGCTACATTTATGTCATCTTCCTTTTTCGTTCCGGTTCCGCCGGAGGCGGCTCCCAAAACCGTCGGCGAAAATACCAAACCTGCACCAACTGCTGCGCTCGAACGCAAAAAACTACGTCTGTCTATGCCTTTGCTAACTTTTTTCTCTGTCATCGTAAGTATATTAACTCCCAAAAATCAGTAATCAACCCCCCAATAAATTGGGGGCTAAATAGGTTTTTCATTATATGTAATTGCCGCAGTTTTACAAGGAAATACTGCTACTTGAGTACGGGTTTTACAATAATATTTCGGTACACCACAGGCCCATGATTACCCTGGAACATAAGTGGCCCCGTTAGTGCTTCTTTACCGGTAACGCCGCCAGGCGTTGGGCCGGGCATTTCGAGATTTTCGTGCAGTATCTGGTCATTAAGTTCAACTTTTAGAAATTTTGCATTTTCTATCTTTTTTCCATCCGCGCCAAATCTTGGAGCTTGAAACTCAATAACATATTTTTGCCACTCGCCCGGCTTTTTGCAGGCATTTACTGCCGGCGGAGCAGCACCATAAATCGCACCCATGTCACCCTGACCCATCTTCTGCTTACCGTAGTTATCCAGCACCTGAATCTCGTATTCTCCCATTACATAAATGCCGGAATTAGAGCCCTTGGGTACCATTAACTGCAATTCGATACGGCAATCGCCGAATTTCCCCTTGGTATATATATCAATACTGTCACCATGCTCTGAAGCTAAATTGAGCATTTCACCGTGATCACCTTTATTAACTAAAAGCTTCGGATCGTCAGGCGATATTTCCGAGATGCCGACTATCCATTTACTTTTTTCTTTGTCGCCTTTAACCTGCCAGTTATCGAGGTCTCTGCCGTTGAAAAGTAAAACAGCATCACCGTACTTCGGCTCTAAGTGTTTAACACGTATATCCTTGAACTCAACGAGCATAGGCGGGCCAATATGTATTTGAAGTGCAAGCAGTCCTGCCCTTGCGGCGCCCTTGTGGTCATCCGGGTCATTCGGATCGGTTAGACGGTCGTTGTCAATCAGCTCAATCGTCTGGTAACCGTTGAGATAATGGACGATGTGATTGCCCTGGGCGATAATAGTGTATTCATTCCAGTCCTTTTGGGTTCCCGCAAAGCGGGGTCCCTCTTTATAATAGCCGGCCTTTATCAGCTCATCTTTGTCGGCGACTTTACTGACAACATTGTTTTTACCATCCTCATCGATGACTACAAAGTCACCAACGTTGACTAACCAGCCACGACCAGCCTCATGATAGAGGAAACCCACTTTGCCAGGAGTGTTCTCGACCTCAGCCTGGTAGCCGGTGACACGCCATTTGTC
>CAZVUF010000272.1:0-3332 GCA_964629355.1 uncultured Pirellulales bacterium
AAGAAATCAGCGTTAGGAATCACAATGCAAACCGAGGGAGTCGATTTGAGGTCGTCCTTAATCTCGTCACGATAGGCTGGATCTTCCACCACGCGCTGATCCATAGCGTAGTCAGCGGCTCTGCTACCCCAAGTTGTGGGGAAACCTTCCGGATTCGCGGGTTGCCGGATTACATCGTCCAAAAAAATGTAGCTGCATGTCACTATCTCTGAGGACTTCCAGCCGGTCTTGGTTGCCTGGGCACGTAAGCAAGTAGTCGTTGTGATGGAAATTGGACCGGTATACATTCTATCTGTTTGTCCACCCGGCTCACTGCTGTCAAGTGTATAGAATATCGTGGCACCTTCAGTTTCGGTGGTAATTGTTACAGAGAAGGGCGAATCGTAAAAACCTCTTATATGGCTGAATTCGGGCTTGGCTACAGCACCTAAGTATCCTGCATTATTCTCCCCACCTGGCGTAGGGGAACTCATATACTGCAAGTTATCGCTGGCATCTGGATAACGACCGTAAGAAATATCTGAGGTCTGCTCAGCAAAGGTAATACTATCAATCAAAGAGCTGCCATCAGCATCGAACAGGCCAACCTCTTCGCCTCCGGCGCTGAGCTGAAAGCTTGCGTGCAGGCCGGCATCGGTCGTATCATTATCAGCCCATACAAGCAGATACCCATGTGCAGGAATGGTAGTTGCGGAAGGATTATTTGTCGGAAACCGCCATTTGGTGGGTACAGATAAATCATCTGTTAGGTACATACCGCCGACGTTAATAGCTGTGCTGCCAAAGTTGTAAATCTCAATCCAGTCGTCATATTCGCCCTGCGGGTCCCGGATAGTGCTGCTGTTGGAGGCCATCAGCTCGTTAATTACCAAAGGAATGTCTGTCTGATTATCAGCCGATAAGGCGAAATCAGCGAAACCGGCGCACAAAATGACTGCTGTGAGACCGAGCAGTGAAATTCTTGCAGAAATGAACATCTTATCTATCGTTCCTCACTGATGTTTAAGGTTAATAAATTCGTGTATGTAATCCCCGTTCTCCTTTGGAGAATGCGTCCGTGCCGGTCATAGTCTAAAGTAGCAAAATCAAGAAAAAACTCTGCTTTTAATTCTAACATATTTACGGTGGGTTAGTCAAATTGTTCTTCACTCAAAACGGCTCAGTTTCTCAGAATAGCAAATAAAACAATTGTACTCTGGAAGCACATACGCTATCTTACGGGAAATAAAAAGCAGGTGAATTTGTAAGAAATTCTGTCTGGAGAGAAATCAAATGTGCCTTCCGAAAATCAAAATCATGATTATAAGTGTTATTTGCCTATTTTTGTTGGTTATCCGGCCGACATCTGCTGAAGAAGCAAAAGACCATAGACCTGAAAGTAGACCAATAAAACAACGGCAAACAGAGAGGCTTACCACAGGAAGCAGTAATATGGTGATAATCAACGTTGATGCAACCGCACCTGGTGAGCTTCTGAGGCATGTCTGGCAATACTTTGGATATGATGAGTGTAACTGCACAACTACACGTAGTGCGAGAGAACTAATGAAAACACTGGCAAATATCAATCCCGAGCCGGTCTATCTGCGCCAACACTTTCTTCTTGCAAACGGCGACGGTAAGCCGGAGATAAAATGGGGTTCTACCAATGTTTACTCGGAGGATGCTGGTAATCCAGTTTATGATTGGCGGATTATGGATGAGATTTTCGATGCCATACTCGCTTCCGGGTGCCGTCCATTGGTGGAAATCGGCTTTATGCCCAAAGACTTATCTTCCAAACCCGAACCCTACAAAGGCGAGGATGTATTCTCAAGAAACAAAGCCGGGGTTTCATACCCGCCTAAGGATTATGACAAGTGGGCTGAACTAATTCGTCAGTGGGCGCGCCACAGCCTTGCGAGGTATAACAATGTCGAAGAAAATTGGCTATGGGAGCTGTGGAATGAGCCTAACATCTTTTACTGGCAAGGGACGTTCGAGGAATATTGTAAGCTCTACGATTACACAGAGCATGCACTGCATGAAGTTATTCCGAAGGCGATTTTAGGTGGGCCGCATACAGCAGGTGCCCCGCCGTTTCTCCGCCGGTTTTTGGAACACTGTTTACGCGGGACAAACGCCGCCACAGGTGAGCGAGGAACTCGTTTAGACTACATAGGATTTCACTCCAAAGGGCAAACAAAAATGATCGGCTGGCATCCACAGATGGATTTGGGAAGAAATCTTTCCGTAATACAGCTCGGTTTTTCTATAATCGCAAGTTTTCCTGAATATCGTAGTACACCCGTTATTATCGGTGAATGTGATCCGGAGGGCTTGGCGGCTTTGTCCGCACGTGTTGAGCCTGCCAACAGCTACCGCAACGGCAGCGCCTACGCAGCTTACGAAGTTGCACTGATGAAACATACGCTGGATCTTGCTGCTCAGCATAAAATTAACCTTCAGGGAGTAGTAACCTGGGCGTTTATGTTCGATGGAAGGGACTATTTCGAGGGATTCCGAAGCTTGGCAACTAATGGCGTTCATAAGCCGGTCCTGAACGGATTTAAGATACTGGGAATGCTTAGGGGCAGGCGAGTTCCTGTCTCGAGCAGCGGCTCTCTTGGCCTTGCCCCTATTCTAAGCAGAAGTGTCAGAGCACGTCCGGATATCGATGGATTAGCAGCAGCAACCGATGAGAGAGTGCAGATTCTTATCTGGAACTATCACGATGATATGGTGAGCGTAGCACCGTCTTCAATACAGTTGACGGTAAAAGCTCCCCAGAATGCTTCTCGGCGGGCCCGTATTGCTCACTATCGAATCGACGATACTCATAGTAATAGTTATACACGTTGGATTAAGTTAGATAGTCCTCAGGAACCCTCGCCCGAAATGATAGCCGAGCTTAATACAGCAGCACAGCTCGAACTTTTAGAGCCTATCCGTTTTTACGATGTTATTAACGGCCAGGTCCAACTGACTTTCGGTTTACCGCGATATGGAGTATCATTGGTCGACATCTATTGGGGACCGAAACCATAATAAATTTTGTCCTTACTCAATTACGTGGATGTTTTTCTTTTTGCACATGTCTTTTAGGATTTTTGGCCAGACGGTGGCGCTGACTTCGCCGATGTGAGCCTTTTTCAACAGCAGCATGAATGTGCGAGATTGGCCGATGCCGCCGCCGATACTCAGAGGAATTTCGTCATTCAATATAGCCTGATGGTACGGCAGTTTCAAAAAATCAAGCTGGCCGGAAATCTCAAGCTGCTGCTTTAGTGTCTCTTTATTGACTCGAATACCCATAGAGGTCAGCTCGTGACGGCGTTTTGTCACCGGATTCC
>CAZVUF010000273.1:0-3308 GCA_964629355.1 uncultured Pirellulales bacterium
AACTTCTGCAAGGTCATCGGCGTCAATAAATTTAACAGTACCGTTGATATCGCGCTTTTAGAGCACTGTGTCCGCGAAGACCTCAATAAGACCTCGCCGAGAGTAATGGCTGTCCTTCGGCCACTAAAGGTTATTATTGATAATTATCCGGCTGACAAAGTCGAAGAGATGGATTCCATAAATAATCCGGAAGATCCGAGTGCCGGCACACGGAAAGTTCCCTTCTCGCGCGAGCTTTATATCGAGCGGGATGATTTTATGGAGGAACCGCCGAAGAAGTTCTACCGCCTGTCACCGGGCAGAGAAGTTCGTCTAAGATACGCATATTTTGTCACGTGTACTAATGTAGTTAAAAATGCCGATGGCGAAATTGCTGAGCTGCACTGCACTTACGACCCAGCTACGCGGGGCGGCGACGCCCCTGACGGACGCAAGGTCAAAGCGACACTGCACTGGGTCAGTGCCCAGCATGCGCTAGATGCCGAAGTTCGTCTATATAACAACCTCTTCACAAAGGAAAACCCCGAAGAAGTCGAACAAGACCAGGATTTCACTGTCAATCTGAATCCTAATTCTCTTGAGGTCCTGACGGGCTGCAAGGTTGAGCCGTCACTCGGAGATGCAAAGCCTCTACAGCGTTTCCAGTTTGAACGGCTTGGCTATTTCTGTGTTGACCCTGATAGTTCTAATGGCAAACCCAGCTTTAACCGCACCGTCACACTCAAGGACGAGTGGGCCAAAATCCAGCAATCACAGAAAACTTCGTGACTCGTTTAATATTTCCGGTCAGTTAGCAGCTTGACAAGCTTTTTGTCTTTAACTTTCCGAGCGATTTCTAAAGGTGTCATCTTATACGTCTTTGTTTCAGGATCTGCGCCTTTGTCGAGCAGCAGTTGCGCAATATCATGGTAGCGACACCCAACAGCATAGTGAAGAGGCGTTGCGCCCCAGCTATTGGTTCTGTTTATGTCGGCTCCTTTGCCAATGAGTAGTTTGACAATATCCGCATGGTTCCAATAAGTTGCTGTATGGAGGGGCATATCGCCTCTGGTAAATGCCAACCGCGGCGGAATCATTACCTGAAGATGTGGATTAGCTCGTTGCATTTCCTGTGTATTAAACCAGCTAAGTTCGCGTTCAACCGGATCAACATCGTCCGCACGCACATTCAAATCCACAGTGTGGCTGGAAATCTGAATATTTGCATCTGCTCCTCTCTCAAGTAGAAGCGCTGCAACATCTGTGTTTCCTTTAACAGCGGCCCAGTGCAAAGCTGTCTCGCCCCAGGGACCTCTCTGGTCAACATCAACTCCGTGGTTCAAGAGAGCCTGCGCTACGTCTTCATAACCACTATAGGCTGCAACCTGTAAAGGGGTCTGCTGATGCCGAGACTTAGTTCCAAGCTGCGCACCATTTTTCAAAAGTTGCTCAACCACCTCGGCGCTGCCTCCCCGAATCGCAGCAAAAAGAGGTGTCTCACCATTTGCCTGTGCGTTCACAAGGGAAGGGTCACCTTTGATTAAATCCTCCACTCGTTTTAAGACACCCAACCAGGCTATGTCAAAGATAGTATAAACTGAACCACATTCAAGAAGGTAAGCCGCAACCTCCTTACATCTGTGAATTTTATCCTGCGGCCATCTGTACACATCCACGTCCCAGACAGGCATAACTGCATAGTTAAGTGGAGTTTTGTTATTTCCTGACTTTGCATTAATCTCAGCACCTTTCGAGACGAGCAGCTTCGCTGCATTTAAACATCCTTCCTGTGCGGTTTCGTGAAGGGGCGTTTCGCCTGCTCTGTCTTTTACGTTTACATCCGCGCCATGATTAATGACTAATTCAGCCAGCTTTATGTTGTCGGTAGCCGCAAAGAAATGCAGCACGGTAGGGGTAGAACTGTTCTCAAGCTGCCAATTAACATCGGCTCCATGCTCGATGAGCAACTCGACTATTTCCGGGTCTTTTGCATACCGCAAAGCACGCGGGTAACTTTTTGGGTCGGCTCCATGGGAGAGAAGCAGCCTGATGATCTCCTTGTTGCCCTTGCCAACCGCGGTGTAAAATACAGGCGTTATGCTCTCTTTGCCCCCTTTGTGACGCTGTTCTGCACGTGCGAGTTCGCTATTCCTGCTCAACATTGCGCTAACGGTTTTAATGTCCCCATTTTGGACAGCTCTGATAAAACGGGCTTCATCATTCTGCCGAAAAGCGAAAAACGCCACGGCAGCCAAAAGAAGTACGCTGGCCAGACCAACTGAAGCCGCAAGCCATTTTCTCGCTATCATACCCGCACTCTTTTTCAACTTTAATTCAGCCACCACCACTCCCTTACGGTCGCGTCTCTGATTTGCGTTTTCTATTTTGTCAGAATAATCTTTATCGCAATTATTAGTAAGGCTACGCCGAAGATTTTACGTAAAAGCGGGTCAGGCAATCCCACGACAAGTTTTGCTCCTATAAGACCGCCGAAGAAAAAACCCAGGCAAACAAAAGCCGCGATTTTTATATCCACAAAGCCAGCCTTATAATATGTCCACGCCGCGAGCAGGCCGATTGGTGGCACCATAAGTGCCAGCGTTGTCCCCTGAGCCTGATGCTGGCTCAAACCAAATAAAAAGGCCAATGCCGGCACCATTACTATTCCCCCTCCAATGCCGAGCATACCGCTGAAAACACCGCCCAATAGGCCGACTAATAAGTAAAGTGCTATATTCATAATGTCCTGATCCTCTCTGGTTATGTGCCGAAAAGCTCGTTGAATTTTTCCTCTATACTGGGACTTTCACACAGCGTCTGACCGATTAGAACCGCCCTTACGCCGACCGATATTAGTTTTTCAACGTTAGCTCGCGTTCTTATTCCGCTTTCTGCGACCAACTCGTTTTTGTTATCGACGAGGTTTGCCAATCTGCTCGTGTTGTTCAAATCCACCTCCAGAGTGGCGAGATTACGATTGTTGATCCCCAGAACGCTGTATCCTCTGTTCGGAAAACCAATCAGACTGCGTACGGCTAATAGGGTATCGGCCTCGTGAACCTCCAGAAGGACAGTTAAAGTTAATTCCGCAGCAGCTATCATTAAGTCCATTAGTACGCCGGGCTTTAGGGCCTCGGCTATCAACAGTATCGCATCGGCACCGGCAGCGCGGGACTCATACAACTGCCAGATATCGATAATAAAATCCTTCCGCAGAATCGGCAGGTCTACAACCTCCTTTATCTGCTCTATGTATTGAAGTTTACCCTGAAAATATTTTTCATCGGTCAAAACGCTGATGGCATCGGCACCGCACCTTTCATATATCA
>CAZVUF010000274.1:0-3299 GCA_964629355.1 uncultured Pirellulales bacterium
TAAAGCCCGTTAGAGATAATGCTGTGGAGGTTCCTCTCTTGCCTTTGGCAATAATTTCTAACGGGCTAAAACCGGCCTTCTTAAAATACATTTTGTCTTACCTACTCTGCCCCGTCGTAGTCGTCGCAGTAGTTGTTGTCATAGCAGCATACGTGCTTATCCCATCAATCATAGTTTGCACCTCGACCTTATGGGGACGGTTTCTATCCATCCAGGTAACTGTTATAGTCACCAGATATAGACTGTCGATACCCTGGTATTCTGTAGTAATCTCCCAGTGATACCCCGGTTCAACCTCTTGAAAAACGCCTTCTGTCTGTCCTGATTCTACGAAAGCATCAATACCGATATAATCCATCAAAGTAAGCTGTCTATCAATCAACGACGCTGCAACTTCATACTGCCTGTTGAGTCTTGTTCCGGTTAGAGCTTTTGAACTTACCGCTGCAACCGTCAATACAGCGCTCGAAAGGATAATACTGGCAACCATCGTCTCAACCAGATTAAAACCTTTAGTGTATCTACGTCTTCTTGCAAACATTGTCATTCCGCATCCAAATCAACAGTTCCAGCCGCCAGATTCTCTGCCGTGCCGAAGGAAATTTTCGCTTTGCCTGTTGCACCGCTAATACTTATGGCATAATGCGTTTTGCCATCACCGATCTGGATGACTGCCGGCTGAGCTGAACCATTCGGCGAAAAAGTTATTACCTGCCCTTCATCCTCGACCTGCTCGGTCCGACCGCTCTCAAATGTTTCCTCTGCTCCGACTGGCGCAATTCTTACATCTTCGAACCTCACCTCGCCCTCGAACACAACTGGCCTGCAATAAAGGTCTCTTACAATTACCGACTCAAACTGCTCGGTCTGCTCATTCCACTGTGAAGTGGTTAAGGAGAATCCACCATTGACAGCATCTAATTGCAATTTGTATGGTTTCTGCTTCTCGATCGCCATTACTCTTGCATATTTGGCAGTAAGCACGAAATCACGTGCCGCCCTCTCGACCAATATTTTCTTGTATGTCCCCACATAGAGCCCGCCGCCGACACCGCCTATAAGCGCAATGATAACCACCACCATCAGTAACTCCGCGATGGTAAAACCACATTGCTCTATATTCGCTTCGTGCCTAACGTTATGATTTCTCATTTTAAATTGCCGAAAGTCGAGCTACTGGTTAATTATGTCTGCATTGTCACCCTCGCCGCCGTCCATGCCATCGGCACCCAAACTTATCAAATCGAAACTGCCAGGATTGTACTGTCCTTCTGCGACATAGATGTAAGGATTATTCCATGAGTCAAGTAATTCACTACGTTTCAGATATGGGCCGTTCCATTTGTCCTCAACATCTGAAGGTGGCACTAACAATACTTCAAGTCCCTCAGAATCATCGGGATATCGACCGCAATCAATATAAAATCTGGCTAGCGCATCCTCGATAATCGCCATCTTGGCTCTTGCTATGTCGGCCTTGGCCTTACCGAGCCCCTTAAACATCCTGGGCGCGACAAACGCAGCGAGCATAGATATGATCAAAATCACAACAAGCAGCTCGACAAGGGTAAACGCCTTTCGTTTTCTCTCCTTCTGTTTCATTTGGCCAGCCTTTCAGAAAAACTAACGAATTCCAAAGTTTACATTTTCCATTTTACGCTCTGAGCTTCTTCACAATCCTCCGCCGCCGAGTTCCATTACAACTATTGGCAGCAAGGTTGCCGCTATAATAAAACCTATGACCAAAGCCAGCAGTAATATTAAAACCGCCGGAAAGATTGCCATAAATCTGTTTATCGCCGAGTCCGCTTCTGCATCGAAAGTTTCTGCAGCATTCAGTAACAATTCATCAAGTCTGCCTGTCTGCTCACCTATCGAGACAATTTGTACAAGCAACGGTGGAAAATATCCCGACTCACCTAAAGGACCCGCCAGCGACTCGCCACGCTTCACCTTTTCAGCCACGTTATCTATTTCTCTGCCCAGCAGCTCATTGCCAAGCGTATCTCGGACAACGCCGAGTGCCTCCAAAATAATCACACCTCCTTTAGTTAGTGCTCCAAGCGTTCTCGCAAATCTGCCTACTGCTATCGTTCGCAATACCGAACCTAAAACCGGTATTCTCAGCTTGAAAGCATCCCACTTGATTTTGCCCTCGGACTTTGTCCATCTGATGAGGTAATACAGGCCGACTACGATGAGGGCAATAACAACCCAGCCAAAAACCGATGTAAACAATCCCCGCAGGAAGCCGCTCAATCCCATCAGTATCTTAGTCGGTAACGGCATCGCCGGCATTCCACCTCCTATTGTTTGTATTATCCGAGGCAGTATCGATGTCAAAACAATAACGACCGACACAATGCCAAGGCAGAGGACAAAAATTGGATATGCTGAGGCGTTTTTCATGTTTGTCTTTATTTTCTCATCCCGTGTTAATATCGCTGCCAACTGAGCTGACGTCTGTTCGAGAATCCCGCCCGTTTCGCCGACCTTTATCATCGACAAATACAATGGACTAAAAATTTTCCCGTGTTTGGCCATAGCTTCTGAAAGTGATTGCCCGGAGCTTACCGCCTGCACAAGATCGCCAAGCATTTCCTTCATACCCACCTTATGCTGCTGCTGACGAATAAGCTCGAGGCCATTCAGCATTGGAAGCCCCGCTTGCAGAGCGGTGCTTAACTGAGTGGTCATAGCCAAAATATCTTTGCTGGTAATTCTTCTGGAGCCGAATTTCAAAAGGCCTGTCAAATCAAGCGAAACACTCTTCACACCGCTGACGTGTTGTGATTTTTGGGCTTTTTCAGAAAGTTCTATTACGAATCGGCCCTCACCAGTCAGGACGGCAACAGCACTTCTACGGTCAGCTGCCTCTATTACGCCTGCGACGTGCTCACCAGCTTTGTCAACCGCTTTGTAGAAGAATTCGCCCAAAATCACTCCTTACAAATTAAAACCCAAGTCTTACATTCTCAGCTTTCTCATACGTCGTCACCTATACTCTTGGCTACTCTGAAGACTTCCTCAAGAGTCGTAATGCCATGTAACACTTTGGCAATACCGTCGTGTACCATGCTTACATGGTCCGCAGGTGCTGCTCTTATAATCTGGTCGGTCGTCGGCCTTGTCGCTATCAAATCCCGCAGTTTACTGGTCATTCTAAGCAGCTCAAACATTCCCAATCGCCCACTCATGCCGGTCTGGCTGCACTCGTTACAACCGACACCATGATAAAACTTAGTGCCAGGCTTAATTTCCCCTGAGCCATTTAAGTTACTAATTATGTGCTCGTCTGG
>CAZVUF010000275.1:0-3293 GCA_964629355.1 uncultured Pirellulales bacterium
AAGAAGAAACCGAACTGGGAATGAAACTGACCCGACATCTGCTCTTCATTCGATTCTTCAAAGGCGAAGGCGAATGGCACTATGCCGGAAAAGGTGTCAAACTTGGTGATGCTGATACCGCTATATTCTGGTATCAGCCGAAAGACTCCGCGACTTACCGCGTTATTTACGGAGATTTGAGCATCAAGGATGTCGCACCAGAGAACCTGCCAAAGTAGACTTGAACCATTTGTTCCGATTAACCGGCACCTTTGCGGTGCCGGTTTTTTATTTGCAATTGAAGAATTTTTTGGGTCGTATCGGTAATCTTGGCTTGCTCACTCATCCGAACCGGCCAGACCCAGATTATCTTTTCCGCATCGGCGACAATAAGAACATTTGCCCTTATTTCCTGCGGAAGTCGTGCAGCAGTCAGAAATTTACCTACTTTTTTCTGGCCTGCCAAACCTAATGGCCAAAACCTGTCACCATCCTGCCGAAAACGAATGACCAACGGCAGTTTCACCTTATCCAAGTCAAATCTCTCAACGCATCGCGAAACAGAACCCCCAGTAAAACTGGGGGCTAAATATATTGTTGCTTCTATAAAATATTGACCAAACTGTGTCCGGCCTGGAATCTCTAATGTGATAATATCGGGAATTTTGTTACTGCTAACAGCTACTTTTTTACACTTGGTAAAAATCAATTTCTCATAAACACGGCGAACTATAAATCTGCCCGGCAGTTCAATGCTTTTGCCGCTGGCATTTTGTTTCGCTATTTTTAATATCCCTTCATAATGCTGTTGCGATAAATCCCGCTCACCACTGCCAAGTGTGGTTAAGCTTCGCCTGATAAGCTCAACCTTTACCGGCTCCGGCTCCGTAAGAAAGCCTTTCAAATCAAATTCAACCTTATAGCCGGCAAAATCAGCTAACCTCTGCCAAGCCTTTTCTGCCTGGCTACAAACTAAACTCTGAAACCGCTGAGCGGTTAAAGATAAACTAAACAACTGCCCTATGATGGAGCTTTTGCTTTGCTGTTGTAATGCTGGCAGCAGCCGATGCCGAATATAATTCCGTCTATATGTACAATCAGCATTTGTGTGATCTATTTGCCACTTTAGATTCCGTTGCTTCAAGTACTCAACAATTTCATTCCGAGTGACACACAGCAATGGCCTTATAAATTTAATTTTATCGTTAAAAACCCGCATCGGCCAGATACCGCCCAGACCGCGAAAGGCTGTCCCTCGACTCAATCGATGCAGCATGGTTTCAGCATTGTCGTTCTTTTGATGTCCCATAGCTATACCACTGCAATCATTAGCCCCTGCAATATCAAGCAGACTTTCGATCCGCAATTGACGAGCGGCTGTCTCGATCGATAGTTTATTTCGATCAGCAAATCCAGACACGTCAACTCGCTTTGTAATTATGGGTATTTTTAGCTCGGTTGCCTGCGCAACAACAAAACGCTCATCGGTGTCGGCTTCGGTGCCTCTTAATTGATGATTTATATGAGCGCAGAATAGCTCGACACCTAAGCTCTTCTCAGTTTTAAGTGTCCACATTGTATATAGAAGCGCGATTGAATCGGCCCCGCCGGAAACAGCTAACAAAATCCTCTCCGCCGAGGTGATAAGGGCATTTACTTTGATAAAGTCAGCTATCTTTTTCTCAAATTCCAACATTTCGCTAAATGGCAACTGGTTAAACAAATTCAAAAATCAAAGTGTAAAGTGTAGAATTAAGGAAGTCATCCCGACTTGTCGGGATTCCACAATTTTGATTTTTTCACATTGCCAGTCACCAATTACAAATTAAAAATGGGCCTGATTGTTGCCAGGCCCATCATTATTATATAAAAGTCTTGCTTATTTTCTGATTAAAATTATTTAGTACCTACCTTTTCTGCTTAGTAAGCTCTTTGATCCGCCCATCCGTAAAATTTTTCCATTCGAGATGCTGTTGTCCTTCCTTTTCCAAAGCCTGCTGATAAAGCTCCAGAGCCTCGGCTCTGCGGTGAAGGCGTTTATCCAATACAAATGCCGCTCTGAATCTTGCAGGATATGTCGTCTGCGGGTTCCACTGGTAGGCTCTCTGGTAATATAAAAGGGCAATAGTATAGTCCTTGAAATAGTCATAAATCTCACCCGCCTTGAATGCAGCATCATCAATCTTATCGCTGGAAGGATGTTTTCTTATGACTTGGTCATATTTATCCAATGCCAAGCGCAATAAATTATTATCTTTAATAATAACTAACTGCCCCGCCTTTCCTTGAAGCAGTAGTGCTTCCCCATAGAGTCTATCCGCTTCCGGAATAGGTGTACTTGCTTTCAAGTTAGGTCCAGCGGCTTCCGCTTCCACAAGGTATTTATACTTGGGCATACTATCTAACGCTTTGAGCTCCTTTTGAGCCCACTCCAGCTTCATATTGTTACCCGAGCCCATATAGTACTCAACCAACATTGCAAGACTCTGCCGATAGCTCTGTCGATTTAATACCATCTGCTCAACAAGATCAACTTCGCCCGACACCTTCTGCGTAACTGCAGCAGCCCCAGCTTGTGCAGGCACTAACTGGCCCTGACCGCTATCGTACGTTTGGCAGCCCACTAATACACCTACCAGGATTATTAAAGTTGCGGTTAAAGCTTTTCTTGCCATAATGGCCTCCTTTCGCTTTTTAAGCCTAATGCTGTGAAGAACAATTGCCAAATTCCATTGACAACTGAGAATCGCCGGATGCATATTATAATATACTGATGTAATCAATTATCAATTGGAACCTTGTGCGTCAAGAACAAACTCTCAAAAATATTTAACGGCCTCAATCCTTAATTTTGCCGGCATAAGGCCGATTTTTATTTGATTCGGTAAATTACCCACTACAAGCTGAAAACCATAATCCTGCAGTGGAAAACACCGGTTTCCACAACCTATTGTCAAAATTTGCCTAACATTTCAGGCCAATACTGCATATACTATCTAAGGCTTCAACCAATAATACATCATGGATTGCGTATTGTGGTCTGTATCAAAAATTGAAAACGCTACACAATAGAAAGGAAAGTGAGATGTATAGTTCTTATGCCGATCCCGAAAAGCTGTTCGCTGCCATCGGTCCTGTCGTCGTAATAGCCGTTGCGATCTTTCTTCTGATAGTTTTGTTGGCCATACTTGTTATAACAGCGGTCGTCTATTGCAGGATATTTCACAAAGCCGGTTATCACTGGGTGCTGGGGCTTCTTATGTTAGTCCCCATAGCATGCTTAATTATGCCCTTTGTTCTTGCCTTTGGCCATT
>CAZVUF010000276.1:0-3262 GCA_964629355.1 uncultured Pirellulales bacterium
AAAGATATCCTTTAGGGCATACACAGCACTACTCCATTCACCGTCCTCGTTTTTATATTTATCTATGAATAATTGGACTCCATGTACTATCTGTATGAATTGTTTCTGTTTCTCGGTCAACTCATCTACCGATTTGCCGATAGCTTGGGAGATGGCTTGTTCCTTTTCCTCTTTGGTAATATCCCCTGGGCGTTTACGCATTAGTCCAATAAGTCCAGTAAGTGTACCAAATCCGGCCAAGCTAAGTCCCAGAGTTAATAAACCCGTCTCCCCGAACAAAGTCTCTTCCAAATTCTGCCCCGCCACGACATTGGATGCAACAACATCTTTATGTATAGCATACTCCAAATTATCTTTTTGAATTTTCTGTTGCAAATCCAATTGGATAACAGAGTGAGCAGAATCAGTATCGGTTTGTAACTTAATTGCTTTAACTAAATTAGGATATCCTCTGTAACTGTTCGGGTCGGCTACCCCCGCCTTTACAGCATAATTTACGGCATCTTTATTGATGGGTGCCGGTGTAACGTAATGGGACAAAGCCGCACAGCCTAATCCAGTGGCCAATATAATTACACTACAAATTGCGATGATTTTCGTTTTCATTTTTTAGTCTCCAAAAATTAAATAAGTAAAAAATACTGCTATTAGACTTACCTGACCAAATGCTGGTATGACCGAAAGCAAAAGAATCCAATCATACTGCTTCCATTGGCAGTGGTTTATTAGAAGTTTGTATGTTAAATAGGACGCTATTACTCCCGATGATAGCCACATTGCCAACAATACCCAATTCATCTTTTTTCCTTTTTCAAATATTTTCTACAAAATACAGTCCACATACTTTTTGGCATTTTACCACAGAATCTACATCTGACATATTTTGATTGGCCCGGATAATGTTTCCACCAGTGAAGTCCCAAAGTGAATATTTTACAAAGTATCTTGTCCCTCAGTTTCGATTTCATCTTCTTTTACTTCCTCAATTTTATACCTAGTTTCAAACAATGAATCCCATTGTGACAAGTCAGTGGAACACAAATCATGGTAGATACACTTGGTATTATACTTAAAACACTCTGTTCTAGTTATATCTCTTGAATAGGCTTTTAACTCTATTGGTCGAACAGACAAGTCTCGCATTAAAGATAGTGCTTTAACAAGTTCATCTGGGTATAATGGTTCGTCATATATCATTGCTCTAGATAACATTGCGTCTTGGTCTTTCTCCTTGTACCACTCCTTGACCCTCCGCAAGTAAGCATCTTGGATAGAACAGTTCCATGTCTTTGCATTTTTCTCGTCTGTTCTGCAAAGTTTAATACCGGGGCGGAGGATTCCGTCCAATATGAAACCACGAAGCCATTCCCCCGGAGTAAAAGGTTTCAAAGTAGTAAGATAGTGAAAACCTAGGATACGATATATCCGCGATTGTACTGACCACTCTAATCCCCCAAATATAGAATCCAATGACATACCTGTACTTTTGTGATCACGAATCCAATACCGTCCATCCTTTGTATTTTCCAATAATTTATCTATCGTTCCTTCTATTGTTTGCCCTAATACAGGAGAAGGGGCAGATATCTTAATTTCCGTCCCCACCGTGCGGAGGTAATCAGGTTGTGGATACCTTTCCCAAAACAAGTGAGCCATAGCTTCGGCCTTATGGTACAAATCTGTCATCAGATTTGCGAGACGAACCATAGAACCATCGAGGTCTTCTCCCTTGTCGGCTCTATCCATCAGGACTTTCTGCTTTTCCCGTACCCACAATAAAACTTCATTCTCTTTTCCTGGCCCAAACTGCTGAAACTTATGATATATCTTTCCGAGGGTAGCTCCTTCTTTTACTTCTGCACCACGAAGTGTAACACCAAGACGATATTTCAAGAACCATTTCATCTCACAGGCAATGGCACAACTGATACACGATTGCCGACATACTACTGGTTTTGGTTGTATTGTATCGAGTTTCATTTATTTATCCATTTCAAAAAATAAGGTAGGATGAGGGTCTCCCATACGAATTCTTTGAAGTGACAACAATTCTCTCATATAGTCCGATCCCAATAACAATTGCAAGAATATCCTCTCCAGATCAGACAAGGACTCCGCCAGTTCTATGTACACATGCTTGCAATTTCCCCCAGATTTAGACGTAATAATCTTCACTTTTTTTACTCTATACCATTGTTTTAATTTTTCAAATCTTCCTTTATACAATTCAAATGCTTCGGAGGAATCTATATCTAATTGCAAGGTATTTTCATTTGGAAAAACTACCGTGTACCCAAATTTTTCCGCGTCTGCAAAAGCATCGTTTGAAGAAATAGAGTCAAAATAAGTATTCCACTTGTCGAATTTTTCTATACTATGTTCCATATCATGTCCCCGTCCACGGTTTTCTCGGGCGGAATATAATATAAGGTTCGGAACTAAACACCGCCGCCACTTTGTTAAGTTCTTTAAGGGTCACTTCATCCGAGTCACCAAGATACGTCTTAAACGACGCTCCAGATCCATTCCATCCGTATTTCCACGCCAAGTCATCCCATGTCATATCGAAATCTTCGAGTAATTTTTCAATAGCCTTGAACAATTCGATACGGAATCGTTCATTAGAAGCATCTTGTAATCGTTTGAGAACAGATTGTGAACAGCCTTTGTTTGGGTCTATCATATTATGGTTTCCGTATAACTCCGGGTCGGTTTTGGTCAATAGCTTGCATTACAGCCTCTTTAACTTTTGCATAGATTTTAGGGTCTGTAACAGTTATAACATCTGGTGAGTTTGAAATGAATTTGTCGTATATGTCACTTGTATTAGGTACAAATAGTATCATCGGCTCTAATTCTTTCTTGATTGATTTCCGCAATTTTCTAAGTGCTCCCATTCTTTCCTTCAAAAAAGTGGGGGGAGCCGACATACGGCTGTATTATCGACTCCCACACCTGCGGAGGTCTATTTGATGATAACTGAGGAGCAGCAGTCGGACCTGTTCGCAATAGCTTTTTGTCCCGTTTGTCTCCTCATACTTATAGTATAACATTTTTTATTCTCTATGTCAATAACAATCTTTTATATTTTGTTAAGATGAGCAAATTCTCCAAAATGCTTTTTAGCCGATAGATTGTAAGCTAAAGCTGCTGTTCTTTCCGATGGAAATGCCCCTAAATATTTTTTCCTACCATTAACACCTATCGAGGCTACCCATTTTTTTCCTTTTTTACTATAATGAACTCCTTTGTATTTACTAGA
>CAZVUF010000277.1:0-3254 GCA_964629355.1 uncultured Pirellulales bacterium
TTATCGATAATGCCATTATCGTTGTAGATGCGATATATGTTAAGATAGTAACCGGGGCACCTCGTGTGAGGGTTGTGCGGGAGGGCATAGGGGAAGTCTTCAAGCCGCTTCTGAGCTCGACCTTTACACCAGTAGTCGTATTTATTCCACTGGCTTTTCTGGACGGTATCGTAGGCGTATTTTTCAGGGCTTTGGCACTGACTATGGCCGTATCGCTGCTCATTTCTCTGCTTTTGGCACTTACGATTACACCATCTATGGCAGCATGGTTCATGGGTGGAATGTACCGTAAGAAGAAAAAAAAGCAGGATGAGCAAGGCGGTATCGTATTACGATATTTTGAGAGGGTTTATGAGCGTACCCTTCAAATAGCGCTGACACACCGCTGGATCACGGTCGGTCTGTGCGTGCTAATTTTGCTTGCAGGTATAGCAATCTATGGTCGTCTCGAAAGTGAATTTCTGCCGCCTATGGATGAAGGCGGCTTTGTAATTGACTACGTGGCGCGACCGGGAACAAGTTTAGCTGAAACGGACCGTCAGCTCAAGCAGGCAGAGGAGATATTGCGTACTATTCCCGAACTTGAGAGCTACTCGAGACGTACCGGTGCACGACTGGCTCTGGCCATTGCCGAGCCTCACACGGGAGATTTTCTGGTCAAGCTCAAACCCAACCGTGAACGAAAGACAGAAGAGGTAATTTCTGAACTTCGGCAGAAGTTTAATGCCGCAGTGCCCGGTCTTCAATGGGAGTTTCCCGGTATTCTTTCCGACCTAATCGGTGATCTTATGTGGTCGCCGCAACCGATTGAGGTGAAGCTTATCTCGACCGATATAGAGTTCCTGAAGAAAAAGGCCCCACAGATCGAAGCGGAAATCAAAAAGGTCAGGGGAATAGTGGATACTTTTGATGGTTTGATGATTACAGGTCCATCTCTGAGTTTGCGGCTTCGCAGTCCCGATGCACAGCGTTTTGGTCTGACTACAGATGATGTGGCTGCGGCTGTCGAGACCGCCATGCTCGGCCAGACAGCCTCGGCGGTTTTGGAAGGTGATCGGCTTATCGACATCCGCGTAGTGGTGGACCCATGCGATATTGACCGAGTCTCGAGCTTGCGAAATTTACCCTTGCGTTGTCCTGATGGAGTTCTTGTCAAGCTTTCGCAGGTGGTGGATATTCTCGAAGAACCGGGCCAGCTTGAGCTTCGCAGAGAAGATTTGCGACAGGATGTTGCTATCACGGCCAGGCTTGAAGGTCGCGATCTCGGAAGTGCGATGGTGGAAATCCGTGAACGGTTGAGTCAAGATAAATCGATACCTAAAGGAGCTATCGAATTTGGCGGCCTCTATCAGCAACAGCAAGAATCGTTCCGCCATCTGCTTGTAGTTCTTGCAATGGCCGTCATTCTGGTTTTTACAGTGCTACTTATTGAATTTCGGTCTTTTCCCGGGCCGGTGGCGATTGTATTTGGTGCCATCCTGGCAATGTTCGGCGCAGTTATGGCTTTGTATATAAGTAGTACATCCCTTAATGTCGTTTCGCTCTTGGGAGCGATTATCGGAGTGGGCATTGTTGCAAAGAACGGCATCCTTATGCTTGACTTCGTGGGCAATCTGCAAGATTCGGGCATAGATTTAGAAGATGCTCTGGTTCGAGCAGGCCGGCGACGTCTGCGGCCGGTATTGATGACCTCCGCGACAACAGCATTGGGAATGTTGCCGTTGGCCTATGGCATCGGCTCCGGTGCCGACATGCTCAGACCTTTAGCTATTGCTGTGATCGGTGCGGTCTGTATGTCGGTACTGTTTTCTCTGGTAGCAACCCCCATGTTGTATAGTATTCTTATTCGTAGCCGCTCTTCCCGGAGCGATACACAAGATTAAATTGGAGAAAAACTTATAGTTTGAACGGTTTGAGTTTTGGTTTGGATTATGGTAAATTTCATGTCACTATATCATGTCGAATACTTTATTGCGCGCACGGATGACATCCGAAAAGGCTATTTTCAGTACTTTCCTAATTCTTGATCAGTTTTGATAAGTATCTGTCAGTACTGATTTAACGTCAACTTCCATAAAATTGTAAAACAGCTACTACCAAACTATTTGTTCTCTGATCGTAGCTTGTGATTCGTAGATTCGGTCTGGTTATCGGCCAAAAAGGTTCAGATTTGATGCGAGACCTGAACCTTTTTACTACTACAACAATTCAATCTATAGTCTCAGACTGTCATAGACAATTCCGGCAACAGCAAAATACGAAGCGGGCAGGTTGGCTATGTTTCTGCTGCGGCAGGAATGAATCTCCTGGAGAAGCCACAGACAATATCGCTAAAATCCTATAACTTGCAGCATTTTACCAGCGCATCTTGGAGGCAACAATTCAAACTGGCACTTGGCCTTAACTTCTCTTCAAAATTAGTTCTCAAAAAAGTGGTCTGAAATTGCAGTATATCCTGTTTCTGGTTGAAAAGGCATATTTTTTCCAAACTTATCATTGCTGTTTACGTATCAAAAAATATAATAGACCAAAAAACCAGAAAGGTTAATCGAAGGATATGCCTGGTCTTCTGAAAAAATGGATTAAGCACGGGGTGGCAAGAATTGCAGTTGCCATCGCATATCTTTTTATAACCTTTACAATTCCTCTGTCTCACACATGCAACCTTCACAAAGCACATCCACAGGCCTGCTGCTCTAACGGCACTTTCCATTGTTGTAGCTTTGAAACCGCTGTCTGCACACATCCGGAGTTTAACTTAAAGCAGAGTAGCTACAACATAGAAAGTGGGTGCCATAATAATTTGTGCTTAGCTTGTGTATATTCGATGAATTGTCGTTCAACCGAAATAAGCCCAGCTACAACACCTATCATCATAGCAATTCCAGCTTTTATTCAATCTTTACCATGCTCAAGGTTCGCAAAGCGGCTCAAATGGACTTGCTCAACCATTTCACGAGCACCTCCTGTTAGCATTTCTTAACACTGACGCAGAACGCCACTGAACTGCCGGGTCTACAAATTCAAGTTCTGAAAAAGCCAAAGTGATTCGCAACTACAGCGGGTGATTTAGCATCGAGCAGTGTGCTCCTTAACTGTTTTAGAAAGACTGACTCGTGAAAGAAAATATTTCAAGGAGGCTAAGAATGCGAAGAAAACCCATTATCTTTTTAACACTATTTATTTTGGTTACTTTTACTAATATTGCGGCGGGGCAAGCTTCCACCGAGAGCATTGAGCAGTTAAATGCGAAG
>CAZVUF010000278.1:0-3247 GCA_964629355.1 uncultured Pirellulales bacterium
TGGTCAGTATGCTAAAAAGAAGAAAGCCACAGCTTTTTCCAGATGGGCTGCAGGAATACTTTATGAACGTGGAGGTCTCTGAGGCCGGCGTTGTGGAAAAGACAGGCGAAATCTTTCCCGGTCTTTTCGTTGCCGGCATGGCCGTGTGCGATGTTTATAATCTGCCGAGAATGGGGCCGATTTTTGGCGGAATGCTGAAATCAGGCAAAAAGGTTGCTGAATTGATAAATGAAAAACTATAATCTTCCAACACGTAAAGAGTGCTTCGATATAATCGAAAAGTATCACGTGCCACAGCACATTGTCAGGCATAGTATGGCAGTGACTAAACTGGCTGTGTTTTTGGCACAGAAACTTAAAGAAAAGGGCATAGCAATTGATGTCGAGCTTGTAGAAAGAGCTTGTCTTTTACATGATATAGCGAGGATTTGTGAGGTTAAAGAATCCGACTACAATAACGTCGGCATGACCGTCACAGAACAGCGCCGTAGGGCGTCCTGTGGAGAAAAAACGGCATGGGACAAGCTGAAAACAGAGTACAAGGCAAACCACCATGAAGATACCGCTTATGAGCTGCTGAAAGAACAATATCCGGTACTTGCTTTGACAATAAAGAAACACCGATACACGGCTCTGCTTGATGAAAACGACAGGCCCAATACATGGGAGGAGAAAATCGTTTATTACGCAGACAAAAGGGTCATGCACGAAAGAATCGTGTCGTTAAAAGAAAGGCTACAGGATGCACATGATAGAAATGTGCATTTGCGACAAACCCAGGCTCAAGACAAAATTGACACAGCCGAAGTTGACCGGTTGATTTTTGAATTGGAACAGGAAATATTCGCCAAGATAGGTTTAGACCCAGTCGAAGTCACGGACGAATCAATTGGCGGAATTCGATAATCAATCATCGCTTAGTGATAGTCTTTTCCAACGGCGGGGCATAGTAAAGAGCAAAGTTGGAGATGGTCGGGCAGAGCCGGCAATCAAGCACTCTGATTCGCACTCTGTCCGATGTGACGTTCGGCGTGCGGCAGATGCGCTTGTAGCCTACTGTTTGTCCCTCGGCAATTTGCTGCCATTGGTCATCCACATAAGCGTCAACGGCAAACCTGGCGATACGCTGACCGTAGTCGCGAATTTGTTCCTGGAACATTACACGATTGAAGGTCTTTTTGCCGTCCAGTGTGACCACTAACTCAGCCTGCGTAGTCCAATCGGACGGTATCCAGCATGTCATTGTATCCCCGTCGAGAGCATTGGCAGCCTCGAAGTCCTGTCCGCGAGTTGCTGAAGCAATTGCGGTCCCGTAAGGGATGGCTGATGCCATTGCGCCCTCGGCCAGGTTGGTCTTATACGTTTGGCGAAGAATCCGGCCAACTTCCATCAGTACCTTGCTGTCACGCTCAGGAAAAAGCCCATCGCGATTAGGTGGGACATTCAGCAGAAGTACCGTATTGCCACCAACGCAGCGTTCCCAGATGTCAAGGATATGCTCGGTTGTTTTAACGTGCTGCTCTTCGTCTCGCCAGAACCAGCCTTGTCGGATGGATGTATCAGTCTCGGCTGGGTACCAATGCAGGTATCCGCCGCGGTTGATGCTCTCTTGAAGTTTGGCCAGGCTGCCGAGGTCCTCATCTGTCATATCCGGCCAATCGAACTTATCGATCGGGGCACTTATAGGAATAACGCTCCACTCGGCTGCTCTTGCGCGTCCCTCTTCGTTGCCGCACCATCTTACGTCAGGCCCTTTGCCGAAGATCACCGCCTCCGGTGCTAATTCACGGATCATTTCATACCACTGCGCGTATGTATATTGTTGTCCGCCCTTGCGTTTAGGATGAGCACCATCAAACCAGACTTCGTGTATCGGGCCATACTCGGTCAGCAATTCGAATAACTGATTTAGAAAATACTCATTGTAATCATCCACGAGGTATTTAAAGACCTTCTTATCTTGTAATGAACGGCCCTGTATCGGACGTGGAATAATGCGCTGCGAATATTTGCTCAGGTTGCCGTATAAGCCGTTCGGGCTTTCGATTTGGTATAGATCAGCAGGAGATAAGTAGACGCCAACGGCCAATCCATACTTCTTGCATGAATCGACCAAATCACGCAGCACATCACCCTTGCCGCCGCGCCAGGGGCTCGATGCTACAGAGTGCTCTGTATATCGCGTCTGCCACAGACAGAATCCATCATGGTGCTTGACTGTGAGAATGGCCTTGGTCATACCGGCAGCCTTCATACAGCGAGCCCATTGGTCGGTGTCTAATTTCTCCGGATTGAAAATATTCGGGTCTTCCTCGCCGGTGCCCCATTCACGACCGGTGAATGTGTTAACACCGAAGTGGATAAAACAGATGAACTCACCTTCCTGCCAGGCGAGCTGTCTGGATGAAGGTTTGACATTTACAGCTTTGCGAATTACATCCTTCATTTCAATGTTCTGTTCTGCCAAGACGGAATTTGCCAGTCCGCAGAATGCGGCACAAAAAATGACTAATCTAATGTTAAAGGACAGATGGTGTTTCATAGCCTCTCCTTCATGTTACTGCTTTCCAGCTACGTCGCCGAGTCGCCGTTAAGCCAGAGATGATAGTAACCGTTAGCATGACAGCTAATATTACGGTGGTGAACCAATTTCCCCACATAGCAGTCCGGACGTGAGCCATCTTGATAAGCACCGTTCCTACCGCGAAGGACTGAATAAACATCTTGATTTTGCCGGAAAAAGTTGCCGCGAAGTTGACGCCGCGCGCCTCAGCGATGTGGCGTAGTGTGGTTACATAGGCTTCTCGTAAAACCAGGACGCCAACGACGAACCAGTGGATAAACGTTAATGTTATCGAATCCAGATCAAAAAGCTTCGGCTCGCCAATTATAGCAAAACAGATAAACGCACCGCAGACGAGGACTTTATCCGCTAATGGGTCCAACATTCGTCCGAACTTACTGGCCACATTTAATTTCCTCGCGATATGGCCATCGACAATATCGGTCAAACCAGCAGCAACAAAAACTATAAAAGCAATATCAAGAAGTAGTGACTTATTTTCAGTTGAAGGTGAATAAAGAATCATAACCAGAAAGACAACTGTCAATGCAAACCGTGCAAAGGTCAAGATGTTCGGAATGAGTTTGGTCATAGTAGAAAGTTTAATTCTTTAAAGAGATTTTTCAACCTTAAATTTGACGCACCAGTAAATCATAATCTTTTGTTCCAACGACCCGCGTTTTT
>CAZVUF010000279.1:0-3181 GCA_964629355.1 uncultured Pirellulales bacterium
CGGTGCATATACTCGATGAAATCGCAGAGCTTGCCCGCAGACAATATCCATACGGCCGACCAGGTGAAGTAGTAGTCACAGAAATGCCAGCACCATCAAGAGGAATGGCAGACCAGTTACGACCGCGCGCTTTATTCGAAGCGAAGGCTGTAGAATTAGCCCTTAAACCAAAAGAGATTACAAAGGAAGGTCTTAGCGAGTATTTTCTTTATACAATCGAAGGAACAGAGACGATTCCAACAGGCTGGTCGAAAAGACTGCTCAGCTTCGACATTGATGAGGTACCGGTAGTGAATCTGTACAAATATGAGGAAGAAAGATACGGCCAGAACGTAGTTCGGTTCCTTAGCTTCAAGAACGATAAAGAGCACAAGCTCGGCCAGACACCAATACCGGGCGGTGTGCTGAAGGTTTATAGAAACGCTGATGAGCAGGGACATTTATCTTACACAGGACAATCTTCATTTAAATATATCCCTGTGGATGAGGATGTAGAGCTGAATCTCGGGCCGGTGGCTGATGTTGTCGTCGAGCCGATGCTGATGGACTTCAAGACGGAAAATTACAGGTTCGACAATCGCGGCAATATCTCCGGCTGGGATGAAATCCGAACATTTACGATTGAGGTCAGAAATACCCGTGACATCGGCATCAAAATTGAAATCCAGCGGAATTTCGATTCACCTTACTGGAATTTGGAAAAAAGTGGCGACTTCGACCAGTATGAGAAAGTTGATATAGACACGGTAAAGTTTACGCTTAATTTACAGCCTCGCTCAACAAAGACGTTCCAGTACACAGCAAGGGCTTATCGCGGTACCAGACAGGAAGACTGGAGAGAATCCTCGCAGTAGGAACAATCTATATATTACTGTATTTAGTTCCGCAGTTTATTGCAGGGTTGCTTCTGCCGTGAGGTTAAACACATCGAACTGCGGGCCGTACTGGCGTATGTAGTATAGCGAATAAGAACGCTCGAAAACATACACGGGTAAAAGTATGACCGTGCCAATATAAGGTATCAGCAAAAGCACGCTTACACAGCAACAGCAAAAGCCTATACAAAAACCGAGAAAAATAATAAAACCAATAGCAATTGCTATTGCAATTCTGAAAAGGGCATAGAGCACAAAACGGGCCTTGTTTATCGAGAGCAAGTTGAGAAATTCGCGCCAGGCTGCGGTACAGCTTTTTGTTCGTAAAAACATAATCGGCACTACAAAGTCCATCGTGAACCTATGAACCAGCCAAAATACAATCCCCAGCAGTATAAAGACAAGCGCTGCTGCAATAATACCCGGTACTACCAAGACAAACATCGGCCCGGCCAACATTGCAACCAAAGAAAAGGCGACAATAAGAAATGGTAAACCAAATATTGCAAAAGCCACCAGTCCCACTATAATCCTGAACAAAAACAGTCTGTCGGCGTGCTCGCGGAACTTTGTCCAGGGGATTTTGACTTCAGCTTTATTCTCCGCAATACAATGCAGGAACATAAATCGTCCCCGGCTGCTAAGCCAGGTAAATAGAATCCATAAAACAATCATTACCAGCATAAAGATTATGCCAACAGGAATAATCCAGGACATGTTGTCGATGAAAAACTCTTTTGCTTCTTGTGCTGCTTGATGAATATCCTCGCCTGAATGCCATTGTGCTTTGTTGCCACCACCTCCGCCGCCTCCGCCTCCGGTGCCGAGATAAGCAAGCCAGGCGCAAAAACCTATAACGAACCATTTGCCCAGATCGAACGGCTTGAAAAGTATTATTTTCACCCTTTCAAAGGCTGGGCCGAGAGGGTCGATTATACTTATTCTTTTAAGCTGCTCGGTAGTCATAATAGACCTCCAAGACTAAAATTTAAGATATAGCTACAACATATTGATTCTGTTTTCGGATTATATCTTACGTTCTGGATTTTTCTAACTGCTGTTTTAGTTTTCGCAGGTCCCTGCAAACAGGCCAATCTGCGAAAGCCAGGAAAAAGGCCATAATTATATTCACGAATGGTATAAGCATTAACAGACCCAGTACCCAGCTGTAGCCTGCATTGGAGAAAATCTTGCAGAAAATCAGTATTTTTATAATAGTTGCTACCAAAACAACAAATGCAATAAAAAAAATAATGAGCACTATTAAAACCGGAGCCATTTCAGGACAATGACGAGAGATGCAAATAGGTTCAAGCATATTATTCCCCTTTCAATTTGTTTTGAAATTATCTTATAGTAAAATTGTTCTGAATATTAGGTTTTTAATATAACGAATAGCCACCTTCATACAAGTAAAATTTGATTTTACCCTCTTTACCCTGCCGAAACCCCTTCAGCCTTCAAATTCTCGGCATCAATATTATATTCATTAACGTACCGAATTCTTTGTGTTAATTCTTCTTCGGAGAAACAGAAACGTTTGTCGTAACCTTTGGCCCAAATGCGGCCTTGTCCGCCATACTCTCCCTATGGACAGGGCGGAAAAAAATAAAAGCCCACGGCCCGGGTCCGCGGGATAATTATCAAGAACAGTTAAGTATTTGGCCCCCGAATTTATTCGGGGGGCTCTTTGTTCTGCGGATGGCGGAACAAAGAGATACCAAATGTCTTGATTTGGCTTTATTTTTTTCGATATGTAAGTTAGGATAACCAGCCAGTCGGTGAATAGAAATGATAGTCAAATCTAAATAAGGAGCGTAGATCATGAAGGCACTATCGAGATTCTTTTTAATTCCGGTTGTAATTACACTTATTGTCCCTGTCTGTTTTGCCCAGGATGATATTGCAGCAAAGCTGATGCCATCTGCAATAGAGGCCCGGATAGCGGAAATTCGAATGGGCAATATTATAGTAAAGACCAAACCGGGCGCTGATATCAAGATTCAACAGGTGCGTCACGAATTTCTGTTCGGCACAGCGATTACAAATCATCTTGCGGAAAATGATTCAAACACCATGTCGCCGGAAGACAGAAAAATGTTCTTGAAAATCCTTGCTGAGAATTTTAACTACGCCGTGCATGAAAACGCCTTGAAATGGTATGACTGTGAAAAACAGCTCAACGTCGTCGATTATTCCACCGCGGACAGGATATGGGAAATCTGTCACGACCTGAACATACCGATGCGCGGCCACTGCATCTTCTGGGCGAAAGACAAATACATTATGCCCTGGTTAAAACAGCT
>CAZVUF010000280.1:0-3172 GCA_964629355.1 uncultured Pirellulales bacterium
TCGCCCTTTTCGCAGTACATCTCGATGATATTGCGTGCTATTTGCGGTGCAAAATTGCCGCGATATTTCGGATTATGTGTCGCCCAATTCCCACGCTCAGGAAATGACCAGACTGTAGTAAATTCTGGGTTATACTGATATCTGTCCACTATTGAGAACCAGAGATGATTTGGAATCTCCCTGCTCGCACTAGCTCAATGCTGTTATAGTCTTCTACTTCTTTAAAGCGAAAGTGCCATATCGCGTACGTATTACTGACTCTTTCAAAAAATAATGTTACTACCCGTTTGTCTGTATGCTTCTGCCATTGGCGGAAGGGGTAATAAAGCTGACGTATTATTAGATTTCTTGCCGTGCCCGGTTTTGCTTCGACCAAAACAACCTGGTTTCTACCTTCATACCCAGCATCAACTTCGGTTTGAACACCTTTTACGCTAATCGAGTGACTACCCACGTGGAAGGAAAATTGTGGTGTATATTTCCTACCTCTAATTGTCAGAACCAAACTATCATCATTCATGAAATTTCTAATTAGGCTTGAAGCATAAGCAAAATCCAAATGCTGCATCTCGGAGTTTCCGACTAACGAAGTATCAAGACTAAAATCGAGTTTTGATGCATATATTTCTTGAGCGTTCTCAATTTGTTGTATGTCCACATAACCTTCTCCCTTCACAATGACATACTCCCCATTTTTGACAGGAAGTAAGAACAAATCTCTTTCGATAAAAACATGGGGTCTATCTTCTCTACTGTCTTGTTTGCATAGAATTCTGACCTCTTTCTGGCCTGTCTCTGTGAAATCCTGGCAAGATCTTTTTATTTGTTCTGCTGTAATATGAAATGGCGTGCACTCGAAATCATGTGCATTTATATTGTAATCGTGAAATATTTTGTTCCAAGACTCATTGCTTGCCATGTATAGTCCCCAAACAAAACTAATAATTTGTTATTAAAAGTTCGTTAATCTGTCCTCTTCCAGAAGCTTTACAATTTATAGGCCTCGATGCTTTGACTTGTTTTATGTTGAACTCCTTATAGTGGTCGTCAAAGAAATGATCCGTAGCATCTTCATTCTTGGGATCTGAGTTGCTTAAAAGGAATTTTGCTCCTTTTTTGCTTATTCGTTTGCAGAATTCAGCAAGGTGAATCTGTTCAGCTTCATCGAAATCTTCTTTTGAGTAGGAAGTAAAACTTGCAGTTGGACTTAAAGGACGATATGGAGGGTCAAAGTATACGAAAGTTTTCTTCGTAATACGCTTATCGCTGGCTTCAAAATTTCCACAAAGGATTTCAGCTTTTTGCAATACACTTGATACATTTTGCAAATTACCCTCATCGCATATAGTAGGTCTTTTATAATCGCCAAAAGGAACGTTAAATTCTCCCTTTTTGTTGACCCGATAAAGACCGTTGTAACAAGTTTTATTAAGAAAAATCAGTTTCGCCGCAGTGGCAAAACCAAAATGAGTGGCTTTTTCAAGATTGAATTCTTTGCGTATTAAAAGATAAAATTGCTTTCGCGAGTCACCTGTCCTTTCAGCAAAAAAAGAACTTTGTAGGATTTGTAGCTCAGCTATAACTGCCTCAACATTTTCCTTAATAGAGTTATAGCAAGAAACTAAATCCTCATTTATGTCGAATAGGTAAAATTTCTTAATATCACTATATCTTTGGGCGATATAGAAAAAAACTGCGCCTCCACCAACGAATGGCTCAACATAGTTTTCAATCCGACCGTTTTGTAATCCGGCGGGTAGACGTCGGTCGATTTCCGCTAATAGTTGCGTCTTGCCGCCTGCCCATTTTAGGAAAGGCTTTGCAGTTGATTTTTCTTTTGCGACGATCACAGTAAGTCCTTTACATCAACCTTGAAGGCTTTTGCGATACGCTCCACATTTAGCAAACTGACGTTTCGTTCGTGTCTTTCGATAGCTCCGATGTAGGTCCTGTGCAGGTCAGCTCGACGAGCCAGCTCTTCTTGTGACCAGCCTTTCTGGAGGCGTAAAGTTCTTACGTTCTGCGCAAATGTTTTTAGTATGTTATTCATGTTCATATATAAAATTATTGATCAGGTGCTACTTATAGTAAACGAGACTATAAGTAGCATTTTGCGGAGTGAAGAATTGGCAAATGAACCGAACAAACCGTCGCCGATTCGGCGATGGCTAAACATGAACGCCAAAGTGGTCTATTTTCTATTTGCGTCATAAATAAAAAGCACTTAAAATGAACAGGAAATTAGAGTTAAGAGTAAATCATTAGATGCCATGGTTTTATTCCAATAAGGTTGATTACAAATTCTGAGGTAAGGTATGAAATTTCGAGCTATTCTGTTCTTTCTTTCTATCTGGTCTGTTTGCGGCGTGTGCTTAGCCGATAGAATCGTACTAAAAGAAGGCCAGACAATAACGGGCGATATTCTTGTGGAAAAAGAGGCCGTTATTTACATGGATATCGGCATAACCGTCCTGAGCATTCCGAAGGACAAGATACTCGAATACGAGTACGGCCAGGCAGCCGAGGCGGATGTTAACGACGTACCTGTGGCAGAGCTAAACGATTTGGGCAATAAAACAGCCCCCGCTCTTACTTCGCAAGAAGCTGCGGGGGCGAGCGGCCAGCTATACAGAATAGCTAAGCTACAAAAAACAACCATCGAAAAATGCGTGGATGCGTTCTCGGAAGCGGTGGTAAAGGTTTCAAGCCCGGCGGGCTTAGGCTCAGGATTTTTTATCAACGAAAACGGCTACCTGATAACGAACTACCACGTGATAGAAGGCGAAACGAGGATAGAAGTTACAATGTTCCAGAAGGCCCGGAATGGCTTTGAAAAAAAGACTTTCAAAAAGGTCAAAATCGAAGCCATCAACCCTTTTGTTGACCTGGCGATGCTGAAAGTCGAAGACCTCGACGAGACAAAGATTAAATTCGCCTATCTCGGCGACATGGAGCAGCTCCAGGTAGGCGAGGCGGTTTTCGCCATCGGCAATCCATTAGGACTGGAGCGGACCGTCACCAACGGCGTTATCAGCACAAAGAGCAGGGCTTTCGAAGGGCTTATCTATATTCAAACCAACGCCGACATCAATCCCGGCAACTCCGGCGGGCCTTTGTTTAACATGGCCGGCGAGGTCGTCGGCGTCACGAACATGGGATATATATTCTTCGG